>JAZNFR010000170.1:0-2798 GCA_045576055.1 Eubacteriales bacterium | reverse complement strand
TAACTAACGGAATTTGTGCATAATACACAATCATTTTATTCAGTTGTCTATAATAAAAATCGATGGTGGAAAAGTGGCAAAAATTAAAAGAAGTGTGGAAAAGTTAGTGGAAAAAGTGCAAAACTCCAACAAAACCGTGGTGATTTTCAACTTTTCCACGTATTGAGGGTGTGGAAAAGTTGAAAAAATTGCGTGATTTTATTCAAATGTCGAAAATTGCGAGTGTAGAAAAATTAAAATTTTCAAAAATCCTCTTGACAAAAAAGATGCAAAAACAGGGTTGAATATTCACTCCTAGAATGCATATTTTTGGACAATTTGTACAAAAGTCAAGCCACTGCTGAGTTTGTCCCACTTTAGTTTTAATACGTTAAAATGATATCGCTTTAAAGCACTAAAGCGAAAAATTACCGGCTATTATCATTCCCCAAAATTTTACATTCAAATCTTTTCCAAATTATGTATCCAATCGTGTATATCGTAAGCGAAGCAACTAGATATTCGCAAATTAACGGAATTTGAGGAAAAACATTTATATCTTCGAATGGTGTACGCTCGTTTACCAGTAGCTCCAGCACTTTAAATTCTGAAGCGATAATGATAAGACCTAAAAGCTTAAAAATGTTTTCAATATGGTATTTCATATTTCACCTCCCAAATCCATTTTATCTATATTTTAATTTTAAAGGTTTACCTTTCCTTTTTCAACGAACAATATTTTCCATTGATTCTATCTGTTTTCCTGTAAGTGACGAAATGATGAAAAATTTATATAAAGTATTGCTTTTTTAGAAAAAATAATGTAATATAATTTATATAATTGTTTTTTGAGGAGAGCTTTACTTGGAAAAGAGAGTGTTTGAAGCTATAGAAAAATATCATATGCAAGATATTTACAGCGGCGCAGTTCTTGCTTTTTCGGGTGGGGCAGATTCCTCGGCTCTTATGCATTTTCTCGCTGACAAATGTAAGAATCTTGTGTGTGTCCACATAAATCATATGATTCGTGGTGAGGAGGCAAATCGCGATGAGGATTTTGCCAAAAAAGCTGCCGAAAAATATGGTGTAAAATTCATATCAAGACGCATTGATATTCCTAAAATTGCAGAGATGGAAAAGCTCGGCATCGAGGAAGCAGCAAGGCGTGAGCGCTATAAGGTTTTAAACGAGGTTTTAAATTCTAGTAGCGATTATAAGTGTATAGTTACAGCACACAATGCAGACGATAATCTAGAAACCGTCCTCTTTAATCTAACAAGAGGTACAGGTACGCAGGGTATTTCAGGAATTAAGCCTGTAAATGGAAGCATTATGCGCCCATTAATATATCTTTCAAAGAAAGAAATAATTGATTACTGCGTGGCAAATAATATTGAGTATGTCACAGATTCAACTAATTTATCAACCGATTACACACGCAACAAAATCAGACATAATGTTATTCCAGAGTTAAAAGAAATAAACCCCGATATTTTAAATGCGGTTTCGCGCTTTGGTGAGATTATCTCAAACGATGAGGAATACTTTAAGGCGCAGGTTGATAAAATTATTTGTGAAAACAAAATGACATCAAAAATGGATATTTCTGTTTTACGCTCACTTGAATTTTCAATTTTGTCAAGGCTTTTAAGACGAATGGCAGGAGTCAGCCTCGATTATGTGGCAGTTAAGTCGTGCATTGAGCTAATTAAAAACGCTCAAGCAGGTGCACATATCAACCTTTCAGGCGGCGTTTCCTTTAAAATAGAGCATGATTATGCAGTCTTTTTAAAAACAGAAGAATTAAAGGAAGTTGAGTTTTTTATCAATCTTTCAAAAGGGCTTAATTATCTAGAAAAGCTAAATATGGTTATTTCTGTTGATTGTGATGATATACCAAAGGGCTATGCTTTGGAATCGCAAATCAATTTAAATAAAAATAGAATTGTCGGCACATTATCGGCTCGCTCCAAAAGAGATGGCGATAAAATAAAAGCCGGTAAAATGACAAAAAAATTAAAGCAAATATTGGTGGATAAGCACATACCATCACACAAAAGGGATAAAATTCCTCTAATTTGTCTTGATGATGAAATTATATGTGTACCAAATGTTGTCATTGCCGATTCATATCGTGGTGAAGGACTTACAATAAAAATTTTCAAAAATAAGGAAGACTAAAATGGATAAGGACCTCGAAAGAAAGCTATTAACAGAAGAAGATCTAGATGAAATCACAACTAGATTAGCAGCTCAAATACAAAACGACTATAAGGATGCAAAAAATGTACTACTTTTGGGTATTTTAAAGGGTAGTGTAGTATTTATGTCCGACCTTATGAAAAAAATTAAAAAGCCACTTCAAATCGATTTTATGAAGGTGTCATCATATGGTGCAGGTACAACCTCTAGTGGTAAAATCAATATCATTCTTGATTTACATAGAAAAGACCTTAGTGAGCTTGATATTTTGATAGTCGAGGATATAATTGACAGTGGTAAAACACTTTCATATCTTTGCGAATATTTGAAGCTCAACGGCGCAAAGAGCGTAAAAACTGTTACACTTCTTGATAAACCAGCAAGACGTCAGGTTGAATTCACCCCTGACTATTGTGGTGCTGAAATTCCAGATGAATTTATCGTTGGTTATGGTCTTGACTATGCAGAAAATTACCGTACCCTTCCATATATTGCTGTCTTGAAGAAAGAAGTATACGAAAAATAATTACAAGCGGAGGAACTAATGAAAAAGAAAAAGAACGTCGGCGTGATAGTATTTTATATTGTCTTAATTGCCGTTTTGATTTTCACAGTAG
>JAZNFR010000169.1:0-13350 GCA_045576055.1 Eubacteriales bacterium | reverse complement strand
ATAGACCCTCTTTACCAAGAACGAGAGCTAAAATCCAGTTAATGATAGGCTTTAAAATGTAGTTAGATAGACCATTAACAACACCAGTGAAAGCACCGCCGACAATAACGCCGACAGCCATGTCAACAATGTTGCCACGAGTTATAAAGGTCTTAAACTCGCCAATGATTTTTTTCATTTTTGTTTTCTCCTTTTTAAAATTTACAAGAAAATTATACACCTCTATTTTCTCTTTGTCAAGAGAATTGTCGTTTTTGGTAGTATTTTGCGTATTTAATTTATAGTAAATAATTGATTTTCAGATAAATGCGTGTTATACTTAAATTGTCTAATGACAATTTATAACCATAAAATGGAGAAAAAGCATGTTTGAATTTGCAAAAGACGAAAAATTTTGGGAAAGGGTTCGCACAAGTGATGACTTTGCACGCTTACGCTCTGACCTACAAAGCGAATACGATAAGTATTTTAAGGGTAAAATCGCACCAAGAAACGTTTTTGAGGTTATTGGGAACAACGACCACGAGGCGTACTTTAGATGCATTAACCAGCTTGAATATTCTGCCCTTATGGCTCTTATTTATCCCGACAACGAGGAATACTATAACAATCTTTTAGAGGTTGTTTGGGCTTACTGTAACGAATATTCCTGGGCGCCACTTGGTCACTATAATGACTACTATGACAGAAAGCCATCTGATTACGACCCTGGGCTTCTTGACATCTTTGCCTGCTCTGTTGGATTTTCAATGGCGGAAATCAAGTTCCTTTTCAAGGATAGATTCCCACGTCTTTTAGTTGAGCGTATAACTGCAGAAATCAGACGTAGGACAATTGAGCCATACGTAAATAGAAAATTCTTCTGGGAAAAGCACGACAACAACTGGACTGCTGTTTGCACAGGCTCTGTTGGTGCAGTTCTTATGTATGAGGCTCCCGATTTATACTATAAATATCAAAAAAGACTACACGATTCTATGGAGTGCTACCTAGCGCCTTATCGCGACGATGGTATGTGTGTTGAGGGCACAGCATACTGGGGCTTCGGCTTTGGATTCTTCTGCAACTACGCTATGCTTGAGCGCGAGTTTACAAACGGCGAGGTTGACTGGTTCAAGCGTGACAAGGTTAAGGCAATTTCTACATATATTCAAAGAATGTACCTCCAGCCTAAGGTTGTAGCGTCATATAGCGACTGTAATTTCAAGGAGGTTTACTGGTATGGTCTTGCACATATGCTACGCGAGGTTTACCCTGACGATGTGCAAAAGCTACCTATGCTTGATGTTAATCTCTTTAGCTATGTACACTTCTCCTTTGGACTACGCACTCTTCTTTATTTCAAAAAGGAAAATGTAGCAGACAAGCTTGAAAACGGCTCATTCTATGCCGACAACTGTGCATACTTTACAAAGCGTACAGATAATTACGGCTTTACCTGTAAGGGCGGCGACAATGGTGAAAGCCACAACCACAACGACGTTGGCTCTTTCATTTTAGCTAGAAACAACAAGCAAATTCTTTGCGACCTTGGTTACCCAGGACCAACTGCTAAGGTGGCTGGCTACCACGGAAATGACAGATATAAATTCTTTAACCCATCAGCTCTTTCCCACAACATTCCTTTCTTTAATGGCACCCCACAAGACGGTGTAAGACGTGAAATTGTTTTTGCTAAATACGATAAGGAAAACGATTCCGTTTATATGGACTTTACTGCTGGCTATGGCGTTGCCTCACTTGACAAGGCAGAAAGAACCTTCTATTTCAAGGATGATGAAATTGTTATGAAGGACGCGTTTAAGTTTAACGCACCAACAATCGCAACCGAGCGCTTTGTTACTACAACTAAGCCCGTGGTTGACGGCAACAAGGTTACACTTGATGACACAGTTCTTGTTGGCTCAAAGAATTCCGTTTTAAAGGTTATTCCTGTTCCATATTCGGCACAGTTCCCTGATGAAAACGGCTCATACGACCAAACATGCTACTGTCTTGACTATACACTCTATCAGGGTGAAACAAACTTTGAATTAAAAATTACATTTAATAAATAAGAAAGGAGATTTAAAATGCTAAAGAAAATAGGTAATAACGAGTTATTCTCGTCCATACTTTACATTGTAGTTGGTGTTTTGCTTGCTATCTTCCGCGCAGAAACACTTAGATGGGTTATGATTGCCATTGGCGTTTTATTCATCGTTACTGGTGTTCTTGAGCTTGTTAAGAAGAACTGGGCAGGCGGTGCTATCAGCCTTGTTATTGGTATTGCCATTGCGGTGCTTGCCGGCTTCTTTGTAAATGTAGCTTTAATAGTTCTCGGCGTTTTAGTTGCTATTAAGGGTGTTATCGCTCTTATCGACGTTATCAAGCGTAGCTCTAAAAACGCACTCGAGATTATTTTCCCAATCTTGGCTATACTTGTTGGTATCGGCCTTGCATTCGGACCTCTTGCTAGCATAATCATTCTTATTGTTGGCATTCTTCTTATTGTTGACGGCGTTATCGGTCTTGTTGGCGCTTTGAAAAAATAAGTAAAAAAAAGGAGTCGCTTGGCGACTCCTTTTTTTAATATCTTTCGGTTGCTAGCTTTTCAATGGCTAGGCCTTTTTTATATTCAACCATGAAGCGTGCGAACTTTGCTTTTTCCTCATCACTTGCAATTGTTGTTTCCTTTTCGCACGAAGCAAATTGCTCATCAAGGAAATCCTCAAGTGATTTTTCGTTTTCAGTTGCATAAAGTGCCAAGAGTGCAACACCCCAAGCGCCACCCTCACCTGCGTTTTTCATAACAGTAACAGGGGCGGAAAGTGCCGCGCTCATTGCGTTTGCGCCAACAAATGGGTATTTGAAAAATCCACCGTGGCCACAAATTGCCTCAATCTCAACCTTTTCCTCGGCTAAGATTTCCATACCGATGCTCATAGCACCGAGCGCTGAATATAGTTGCATTTGCATAAAGTTAGAAAGGTTCATTTTTCCGTCTGGCTTACGCATTACCATAGGAATACCACTTTCCATTCCTATAAGTGGCTCACCAGATAGGAAATTGTAGCCAACAAGTCCACCAACGTCGGAATCACTCTTTAGTGACACCTCATAAAGAGCATCATATAGCTTGCCCTTACCTATTTTGCCACCAGCAAGCTCGATGACCTCCATAAAGAGCGCTGCCCAAGCATTAATTTCAGAGGTAAAGTTGTTTGCGTGTACCATTGCAACTGTTTTGCCTGATGGTGTTGCCACAACGTCAATCTCTGTGCTAACGCGAGAAAGTGGCTTTTCAAGAACGACCATAGCAAAGGCACTAGTTCCAGCTGATACGTTACCTGTTTTTACTCTTACTGCATTTGTTGCAACCATACCAGTTCCAGCATCTCCCTCTGGTGGGCACATAATAGCGCCACATTTAAGTGTGCCAGTTGGGTCAATCAATAGCGCGCCCGCACAAGTTAATGTTCCTGCATTTTCACCTGCCATAAGTGGTGTTGGAAGCAAATCCTCTAGCTTTTTATCAACGCCGCGTTTCTTTAATAGACCATTATATATTGCAAGCTTTTCCTTGTCATACTCGTTTTCAATTGTTGGGAACATACCAGCAGCATCGCCAATACCAAGCACCTTTTTGCCTGTTAGCTTCCAGTGAACGTAGCCAGCCAATGTTGTTAAGAATGTAACATCCTTTACGTGCTCTTCCCCATTTAAAACTGCTTGATAGAAGTGTGTGCCACTCCATCTTTGAGGCATATTGAAGCTGATTTCGCGAGTCAATTCATTTTGCGCCTCAGCTGTTGTTGTGTTTCTCCAGGTTCTGAATGGGACCAAAAGATTGTCGTCCTTATCAAACGCGAGATAGCCGTGCATCATTGCAGAAACACCGATAGCGTCAAGGCTTTCAATCTTTTCACCGTAGTTTTTAACAAGGTCGCTATATGAATCCTGAAGTCCTGCCCACACATCGTCAAGTGAGTAAGTCCAAAATCCGCCCTCGAGCTGGTTTTCCCAGTCGTGTGCACCACTTGCCAAAACCTCGCCCTTTTCATTAATCAAAACGGATTTAATTCTTGTTGAGCCAAACTCAACACCTAATATTTTTTTCATAATGCTATCTCTAACCTTTCGTTTTTCTTTATTTCGTATTTTCTATCGCCTAAAATTAGTGTTCCACCGTCGATTTCTGAGAGCACCTCAGCCTTTTCACTATCAAGCGATACAAAAATATCGCCATTTGGTGTAGGAACTGTGCCCTTTACTTTGCCAAAGCACATTAAACTTGGCTTGACCTCGTATTTTTTATATCCATTTTCGGTTGGGTAAACACCAAGGGCGTATTTTCCAAGCAAGTAAATTGGGGATGCGCCCCACGCGTGACAAAGGCTCTTTTCGTATTTTCCACCATACATTTCGTAGTGCTCTATTCCCTTCTTTGTTGGGTCAAACTCCTCCCAAATGGTGGTAGCGCCAAGACGAAGCATCTCTCCCCAGTAGCTATCTAGCATATCGGTCATATATTTAAAGTTGCCGATTTTGCACATAGCATCAAGCTCATAAAACTCGAAATATGGGGTTGTAATTTTTGTTATTTCGTCATTAAAAATTACGTTTTTAATGATTTTTTCTTTTCTTTCTTCACTTGTATAATTGAAAAGAAGTGCAAAAATATTTGCGTGGCGAGTTACGTTATTTTTGCCCGAATTATAGTCGTCAACAAACGCGCCCTTTTCTTCGTTCCAATATAGCTCATTTGTCTTTTTTACTATTTTTTCAAGCTGTAAGGATGCGTGCTTTTCCCAAGAGGCATCTCCCATAAGACGAGCAAACTCCTTTGTTGCCTCATAGGCTCTAGCAAGAAGCATCTGTTCTGCCGAGATAGGACCGTTTGAATCAAAGCTTGACCAGTCGATAAACACCCAGTCATCTGGCTGTCTTTTGTACATTCCATCGCTATCAAGTCGTGGCTCGATAAACTCCCACATATCTAAAATATCAGGGTAAATATCGCGCACAAAGTCCTCGTCACCTGTATATAGATAGTAATCTAAAACAGATGAAATCCACAAAAATGTGTAATCAGAAATTGTGTTTATATGCTTTTTAATAGGGTCGCCCCCACGGAGCATGCGCACACTTCTTCTAACAATATCTAAGTCAAATGCTAAATAGTAGTTTACAAAATAGGATTGGTATGCATCGCCAGACCAAACCCAGCGGTCGCGCTTTATGCCGTCAAAAAACGCCTCGCGAGAGTTTAAAAGCATTGTATATGCACAAACATCCCAAAGCTTATTTACCATTTCATTATCGCATTCAAACGAGCCACGATTTTTTAATGGAAAATATTCAAAATCAACGGATGCCTCACAATTTTCTATATCTGGAACAAATATGTATCTAAGTGCCACCGAGCCACTTGTAAACTCGTTGCCACTTGCGTTTAAGCCTATTTCTGAGTAGGCAGAATCAAGCGCCTCCTCATAGCTTTCACCAAGTGAGACATATCTTTCCTTGCCGTCAAGACCCGTTAGGTTAACCTTGCCAAAGATTTCCTTGCCAAAATCAAATAAAACGCCACCGTTTATTTCTTTTTTAGACTCAGGATATACCCTTTTGTATTCAAATTTAAACACCTCTGGGTTATCGGTAGGCTCAGTGTAGTAATCGCTATAGCCTGCGTGTCTGCCCCTTTTGTCGTCACTACCCGAGACTATGTAGCTTCTATCCGATTTAAAGACGTCGCCCTTTACGTAAAACGCAGGAAAGGAATCAGCCTTGAAGCCTTGAAGACAAACTGTATGCTCGCCAGGCTCAACTATTACCTTACTGCCCGAGGGGTATGCCTTACCGTCAACAACCATATTGGCAGTATCGGTATTTGAATAAAACTCAAGCGTTTCCTCTTTATCTAATGTTGCCTTTTTTTCTAAAATTGCGTTGTGCTTTGGCGCATCTATTCGCCACATAGGATAGTAATATACGCTTTTGCGCTTGCCACCCTCATAGGTTTTAGAGGTTGTTCGCCTGTTGTGAAGCAGCATTGAGTGATATAATTCAAAGCTGCCAGGATGCCATATCCATTTTGATTTTTCCATTTTATTCCTCATTATTTATATATTCAAAAAACTCAAAATCTGCGTGTGATTTTCCACCTGTTAAGTCTTGACAGCACATACCGATAAAGGTGCCTGTATGCCCCTCATGACCTATTAGTCCATATGCCTCGTCGCATAAATTTGACATATCGAGTAAGCCACCTATTGGCAAATAATCAACACCATTTAATGAATAGTAAAATTCTAAGCTTAATCTATTTATTTTGGCGCGTAACCACACCTTTTCGTTCTTTCCTATTAAGATTCTGCCGTCATCTATTGGATTATAGAAATTTAAGCTGTCGCGCACGATAATTCTTAAGCAATTCTCGCCCGTCTCCTCGTCGTGTGACATATAGAGGTAGAAAAAGTTATAGGTGTCATAAAAAACAGTAAGCCCTGCCATTTCTTGAAGCGTTTTTGGGCTAAATTCAAGCGCTGTTGTCGCCTCCGCCTTAAATGCATCAAGCCTTCTTGCAACCATACTTTGCTCGTTGCAAGAGGTGATTGCTTCACCACCATATAGTCTTAGTGCACTACCAGTTAATGTGCCTATTTTTTCAAATGGCAATCTTAGCGTTTTATATTGAAGTGGTAGCTTTGCGCCGTCAAACACGTCTTTTTTCGGTTTTGGTGGGAATTTTACCTCTTTAAGCGTGGAAAAATATTCCTCGGGTGGGGTTTCCCCGCCATTTTCTAATCTTAACCAGCCATTTTCCCACTTAACAGGGGCTAAACAGGTTTCACGTCCTAAAATCGAGCATCCCTCTGCCCAATCAACTAGCTTTTTCTCGCGTAATGGACGTGCACAAAGATAAGCGAGGTAGCCTTGTCCGTTTTCTGCCTCGATATACGATGCGTGACCTGTTCTTTGCATATATTTTTCGGGATTGTTTCTAGTGGTAAGAAGTGGACTTGGGTCACTTTCATACTCTCCCCAAATATTTTTTGAACGGGCTAAGCGCACACCATGGTTATACATTGTACCACCCTCAGCAACCATCAAATAGTAGTAGCCGTCCTTTTTATATAGGTGTGGCGCTTCGGTTGCACCTATTTCAGTGCCCTTATAGATTGTCTTGATTTCTCCAACTAGCTTTTTTGCCTTGGGGTCGTATTCTTGCATTAAAATACCAGCAAAATCGTGCTTTTCCATGCGATGGTCCCAACGCATATTAAGTAGGTATTTCTTTCCATCATCGTCGTGGAAAAGCGATGGGTCAAAGCCACTGGAATTTAAATAAACAGGCTCACTCCACTCGCCATACAGGTCAGTTGTTGTAACTAAGTAGTTGTGGGTATCCTTAAAAATGCCGTGGAAGTTTTTGACATTAGTGTAAATTAGATAAAACACTCCGTCTGAATATGAAAGGCACGGCGCCCATACGCCACCAGAATTTGGATTGCCCTGCATATCAAGCTGACTTTTTCTTCTCAAGGGGCAAGGTAGCTGCTCCCAGTTTATTAAATCCTTAGAGTGATATAGCTCCACTCCCCCAAACCATTGAAAGGTTGAGGTAGCAAGATAGTAATCGCCTCCTACCCTTAAAATGCAGGGGTCGGGATGAAATCCCTTAAGCACTGGGTTTTTAGCTGTTAACATAGTAGCTCCTTTAAATTTATCTTATTGTGTCGAGAAAGCTTTCGTTTCCACGCGTGGTGTACCAATTAAATGTAATTTCCTTGCCATTTAGTAGGTATCTTTCAGGGGTTGTTGTTTCCATCCAGTCGATTGGAACAAATTTGTCCTCTTGATAGGAAGCAACCCTATATGCTTCTCTTAATTCTTCAAGCTCCTTCTCGTTTAAAGCCCCTGGCTTGCAGGAAACGAAAAGTGGTGAGCCACTTCTTGAAAGCGCCATTAGCCATTCTCTGTTTTTCTCCCAAGAAATTGCGCCGGTTATACCAACACAGTCGGCGTCGCTCATAAAGAAGGTGCCGTTTTGTGCGTTTCTAAACGCTAAGGTGTTAACACCCATTCTTGCAGTTCTTGACCATTCGTAACCACTTGTGTCATCACCTGTGCGATTGAGCTGATGTAGTCCTGCGCACAAGTGTCCTATACAGTTACAGCCGATAATGACAGCACCGTTTGAGTGGTCCCTTATAACCTTATAAAAGTTCTTTACAATCTCAGCACTGGTCTTTGTTTTGTTGTAGAATGACCACTTGTCCCATGTGATTTTACCTGGCATTTCAAAGCCCCACCAGCCAAAAATATCAAAGGTAGAAAAGTCGTGCTTTATAAGCTCGTATCCCCATTCCTTGGTCAAGCGCTCCGTTGTTTTGGCAACATAATCTAAAACCTCAGGATGTGATGGGTCAAAGACCTTTTTGTTTCTTTCAATATACCAGTATTCTGGCTTTTCAATCTTTCTTTCGGTGTCATCTCTGCCGTTTATTAAATAGCGCACCCAAATTCCTGGGCGAACACCGAGAGCGCGCATTTGGTCGGCTAATCCCTTCATATCAGGAAAGCGCTCATTTCCTCTATCCCAAGGAGCGTCAACAGAATTTGGTTGCCATCCGTCATCAATTACCATATATGGTATGTTAGGCAGGCCCTTGCACATCTCGACAACCAGCTTAGTATCGGCAACTATTTCCTCGTGTGAGCTTTTGCCGTACGCATAGTACCAGTTGTTTGAGCCATAAACCTTATGCTTAGGCAAATATGGGCTTGGCGACATTTCCTTGCAAAATGATTGAACAGCTGTATATGCGCTAACATTGGGGTAATCTTTAAATATAACGGTTGCACATTCTAGAAGTCTGCCGTTTAGCTGTGTGCCATTTCCACCATTTCTTACATCAAGCCAAAGGGTAACCCCCTTTGTATCATATTGCCAAGTGGCAATTGCATTTGGCTGAACCATAACGCCAAAGCATTCGGTAAGTCTATTTCTATAATCAAAATTAGTATCGCTTCCGTTTGATACAGCAATATACCAAGGCATCATTCTTTCCGGGCAAATGGTGTCCCACTGTAAATCACCATAACCACGCTCGTATGCGTCTCCCAAGACCTTTACATCCTTGCGCATTTCGTTATTCCAACGGAGCATAACGTATCTTATGCCCTTTTCATATGTAGTTGCAAAAACAGTTAAAGAGTCATTATTTTCCTTAAATGAAATTTCTCCATTCTCGGTCTTTAAGGTGGCATTTAATTCCTCGTTAAAAAATTCTTCCTTTGTGTCATGAATAAGACAAGCATAATCAGGAATGCGTATTTTCATAAAATCTCCTATGAGCCCATTTGTCAATATTTTCAAGATGTTTACATCTTGACTATTTTCATTGTATCATATAATATTATCAAAGTAAAGTAATTTTTGTTGACCTATTTAGTAAAATGTGGTAATATTGATTTAGATAAAAGAACGGTGGGTGAATTTATGAATTTCATTTTTGCATCTGACTCCTTTAAGGGGTCTCTTTCAAGCGAAAAAATTGGCAAAATTTTAAGCGATAATTTAATGTCTATTTTGCCAAATTCAAATGCTAAAACCTTTTTAATTGCCGATGGTGGTGAGGGTACACTTGAAGCATTTATGGTAAAGGACGGCGCACGTCGTAATTACGTAACTGTCTTTGACCCACTGTTTAGAGAAATCAATGCCTCTTATGTTACCTTTGGAAACACCGCTGTTATTTCAATGTCAGAGGCTAGTGGCCTTACCTTGCTCAAAAAAAGTGAGCAAAATCCCTTATATACTACAACCTATGGCACAGGTGAGCTTATAAAAGACGCATTAAATAAGGGCTATCGCGACATTGTTGTCGCTATCGGTGGCTCGGCAACCAACGATGGTGGTACAGGATGTATGAGTGCGCTCGGTGTAAAATTTCTAGACAAAGACGGAAAAAGCACACACGGGGTGGGTGAAAATCTTGAAAAAATTGCAAAAATAGACACGTCCTCGCTTATTTTATCAGCGCGTGAAGCTAAATTCACTGTTATGTGTGATGTTACCAACACCTTGACAGGAGAAAGCGGTGCAACCTATGTTTACGGCCCACAAAAGGGCGCAACCCCTGAGATTCTTAGCCGTCTTGAAAATGGTATGAAAAATTATGCGCAAATTATCAAGCGCGACCTCGGTATAGATGCTGAAAGCATTGTCGGCGGTGGTGCTGCTGGTGGTATTGGCGCTGCACTTTCCTGCTTCCTTAACGCCAAAATGACATCGGGTATTGAAACGCTTTTAGACCTTGTTGATTTTGATTCTTTTCTTAAAAATGCCGATTTTGTTATCTCGGGCGAGGGACGAATCGACTTTCAAAGTGCAAACGGCAAGGTGCTATCTGGCATTGGCAAAAGATGTAAAAAATATGGTGTACCACTAATCACTGTTTGTGGTTGCTTAGGTGATGGGTACGAATCAATTTACGACATTGGAGTTACCAAAATATATACCCTAGTAAACGATAAAATCACAATCGAAGAAGCAATAACAAACGCCGAGTGCGTTTATCTTGAAAGAGCAAAAGAATTATTTTATGACATAAAAAAAGGAGCGATTTAATCGCTCCTTTTATTTTATTTTTTTACCTTGCCTAAGGGAAATAAAACTGCAAAGTCACTATCTGAAAGGAGATAGAAAAATCCATTTTCGCTATCATATACTGCGCGTTTAGATGCGTTATCGCCTCTTAATGTGGTGTCAAAAACAAGACTAAATTCGCCATCCTTATATTGTAGCATAATGTATCTTTCTGGGTCCTTTTGTGAGTTGTCTCTTATACCTAAGCCAATAAGACCAAGCTCCCTGTTTATAAAATGGGATTTATAGTCGGTGGAGTAGGTGCCATAGATTAAATAGGTGTCAACAACTGCAACAGTGCCACCCTCGCCCAAGCGATAGGTTTCAATTTTTATGTGTCGAGTTTCGTTCAAGCCTATTCCGAGAAGGTCGCCATTTGGAAGCTCGATTAGCTGTGTTGAAAATCCTGGAATTGTGCCTGTATCGCTATATGTGATATTATTTACGTCCTCTAAATTGAAGAAGAACACAGGGTCGGTAACCTGAACAGCTGTGCAAACATACGCCAAATGTCCATCAAATCTTACAGAGCGAACGGTTTCGTTTTCTGGTGAAAATCTTTCAATAGCATTTAGCCTTTCCATTGTTTCTACATCTATTATAAATATACTTGCGCTAGTGGTTACACGGTAGCCTATCCAGTCTACCTCCTTACCTATATCACCCTCGTCATATACGGTCATAGAAAGGACACGGTCATCCGTTGTAACAACGTATAGCTGACCATTGTTTTCACTGAGTGAATATCTATCCTTAATGTAGCCATTAACCTCGGTTATGCCCTCTTCCTTGAAGCCACCTCCCGAGTAATCAATTCTTAAAATCTCGGTTTTTGTAACTGAATATACATCATATTTTATGCCGTAGCCCTTGATGTTTTCAGGAGTTTCCTCTTCGCCCTCTATAAAAATTGGATATTTTTTCTCGTTCTTTTTCTCCTCGCCCCTATACTGACGGGTTATATAAATATTATCATTAGATACATAAATTTCGCCGTCAAATGAAGGAACTGCATATGAGGTTTTAACGTCACCGCTCTTTTCGTCAATTTTAAATGCTAAAAGATATATTCCACATCTATATTTATTTGGTGTATATATATTATCAATTGGAATATATTCAAAGCCGTCACCATCGTTATATTGAGGAACTGATAGCTCCTTTTTTGTTGGAGCGTGTCTTGTAAACACTAAAAATTCTCCATCAACCAAGCGCGCACTTTCATATCCGCCAAAGAGGGTTGTTATATTGTTTAAATATAAATTGCTTGGGTCCTCAACATTTATAGAAATAAGTGAGGTGTATCTACCACCAGACATATACCATATGCTGTTTGCCGATATGCTTGAAACATAGTGCTCTACCAAAATTGTTACAGTTTTTAAATCAAGGGACAAAAACATTTCCCTAACCTGTGAAAAAGAGCCGTCATCTATTGCTTCCACATCTGACTCAAGAGCTATTGAAGAAAATTTCAGCGATTTTTCGATTTCGTCAATATATCTAGCTATATTGATTTGGTTGATAAGGGGTGAGCCTATACCCTTCATTTGATATATTTTTAAGCTTTGTCCACTGAGATAATAAATATATTCGCTTGAACGCTTGATCAAATCGCCCTCGATAACTCCTGTAACCTGATTATCGGTTGTTTCCTCATATTTCGAATCCTGCTCCGACTTATCAATTGTGTCCTCTACTGCGTCTTCGCCGGGCGAATCGTCAAACTCTGGATTTCCATTAGCAATACCACCAAAGCTACCATCCAAAATTGAATGCATTGAGGAAACTATTTTATCATACTCGCTAGGTGTTTCAGTGCGCGGGGAAGATAAAGAAATAACATTTGTTCCCTTGCCTGGGACGTTTATGTGAATATTTGTTACATTTTGTATATATTCGATTTTTACATCCGTGTCGGTGCCTTCGTCTTCTGTTTCTGTGCTGGTGTCTGTTTCCTTCTCGCTATCTGTGTTTTTTATAATATCTCTGCCATCATCTTGTGGTGCGCCATTTCGACTCAAGAATATTGGTATCATAATTGCCATATTTAAGGTTAAAATAAGACAAGCCGCGATTGTAGCAATTTGTAGCCACAAGAATTTAGATTCCTTGCTTTTTCTTTTCTTCGCAATTGGGTCTGCCTCCTCTAAAATGTCGTCATCTATTAAATCAAACATTTTGTCAAGATTTTTTCTTTTCATACTGACCTCCTTTTCCAGCCTATAATCCGTACTTTTTTATGTGCTCCTCGAATAATTTTCTTAAGCGAAGGAGGGTTACCTTAACATTGCTTTCGCTTAAGTCGTTTTGAGATGCAATTTCCTGAATTTGCGCGTTATAGAAATATCTTTGCACAAAAATTACTCGTTTTTCCTTTGAAAGTGAGCGCAAAAATGAGTTAATTGCTTCCTTTAAAATAAGCTCGTCAACGGCGCTTTCGCCATCTGAAAGACAGCCCTCAAGCTCATCAAGAGCAATAAAGGTGCTTGAGGCTATACGTTTTTGACTCTTTTCCATTTTATACCTATCAATTGCTAAATTTCGTGCAATTTTTGAAAGGTATGCGCCAAGCCTTTTTGGCTTTGCTGGTGGAATTGAATTCCAAGCGCGTAAAAGTGTATCGTTTACACATTCCTCGGCTTCACTTGGGGAATTTAAAATGTTATTTGCAATATAATGGCAAAGCTTACCATATTGCTTCTCTGCTTCCT
>JAZNFR010000168.1:0-19423 GCA_045576055.1 Eubacteriales bacterium | reverse complement strand
ATAATTGCACAGGCTTGACAAGCGTAACTATACCGAGTAGCATAAGAAGTATAAGAAGTTCTGCGTTCAAAAGCTGCACAGGCTTAACAAGTGTAAATTATTTAGGCAAAATAGAACAGTGGTGTAATATAGAGTTTGTTGATTTGTATGTAAATCCACTATATAATGGCGCGAATCTATATATAAATGGAGAGCTTTTAACCGAGCTTGTAATACCAAATACAGTAACCAAAATAAATGGTTTTGCGTTCTACAACTGCAAAAGCATAACAAGTATAACAATACCCGATAGCGTAACAAGCATAGGAAGCGACGCGTTCTGTAATTGTTCATCACTAAAAACGCTTTCAATTGGCAAAGGGGTTACAAGTTTGCCAAGCGGCTTACTAAGTGGTTGTTCAAGCCTTGAAAGCTTGACTATTCCATTTGTTGGTGGTAGCGCAAATGCAACAAGTGCTTCAAGCTCAACCTTGTTTGGTTATATATTTGGTACGTCTTACTATTCAGGTGGCGTTTCAACAGAACAATATTATCACTCATATTCCCGCTCTACTTATTACATTCCATCAAGCTTAAAGAATGTAACTGTAACCGATGGAGAGATTCTTTACGGAGCATTTTACTATTGCTCAAATCTTACAAGTGTAACTATACCCGATAGTGTAACAAGTATAGGAGAGCATGCATTCAGATATTGCCGCGAATTGACAAGCATAACGATACCGAATAGCGTAACAAGTATAGGAGACTTCGCGTTTGAAAATTGCACAAGCTTGACAAGTATAACAATACCCGATAGCGTAACAAGTATAGGAGGGAATGCGTTCGGTGAATGCTCATCACTTATCTATAACGAATACGATAATGCATATTATTTAGGAAATGAAGCAAACCCATACTTATGGTTGATTAAAGCAAAAGACACAAGAATAACATCGTGTACTATAAATGAAAATACAAAATATATTCATAGAAGCGCGTTCTATGATTGCACAAGCTTGACAAGTGTAACTATAGGTAATAGCGTAACAAATATAGGAGACTTCGCGTTCCAAAATTGCACAAGCTTGACAAGTATAACTATACCGAGTAGCGTAACAAATATAGGAGACTATGCGTTCTATTATTGCACAAGCTTGACAAGTATAACTATACCCGATAGCGTAACAAATATAGGAGACTATGCGTTCTACGGATGTTCCAAACTTACCTATAATGAATATGATAATGCATATTATTTAGGAAACAAAGATAATCCATATTTAGTATTAATAGAAGCAAAGGATGAATCTATTACCTCTTGTGCTATAAATGAAAATACTAAGTTTATACATAGCGAAGCGTTCTATAATCGCACAAGCTTGACAAGCGTAACTATACCGAGTAGCGTAACAAGTATAGGACGCGATGCGTTCTCGGGTTGCACAAGCTTGACAAGTATAACCATACCCGATAGCGTAACAAGCATAGGTGACTATGCGTTCAAGGGTTGCACAGGCTTGACAAGTGTAACTATAGGTAATAGCGTAACAAGTATAGGAAACGATGCGTTCTATAATTGCACAAGCTTGACAAGTATAACTATACCCGATAGCGTAACAAGTATAGGACGCGATGCGTTCTATTATTGCTCAAATCTCGCAAGTGTAACTATAGGAGATAGCGTAACGAGTATAGGAAACGATGCGTTCTATTATTGCTCAAATCTCGCAAGTGTAACTATAGGTAATAGCGTAACAAGTATAGGAAGCTCTGCGTTCTATGGTTGCACCTCTTTAACCGAAATCAACTTTAATGCCAAAGCAATGAATGATTTAAGTGAAGATAACAATGTATTCTATAATGCAGGAAAGAATGGAGACGGAATAAAGGTAACAATAGGTAAAGAGGTAACTAAAATACCTGCTTATTTGTTCCGACCAGATTATTATTATTCGTATTCACCAAAGATAACAAGCATAACCTTTGAGGAAGGTAGCGTTTGTGAAAGTATAGGAATTTGAGCGTTCGGAGGTTGTGCAGGCTTGACAAGCATAACAATTCCCGATAGCGTAACAAGTATAGGAAGCTCTGCATTCTCGGGTTGCGGAGGCTTGACAAGCATAACAATTCCCGATAGCGTAACAAGTATAGGACGCTATGCATTCTCGGGTTGCGGAGGCTTGACAAGTGTAACGTTTGATGATCCAACCGGCTGGTACGTAACAAGGACACAAGGCGCAACAAGCGGAACTTATGTTAATTTAATAAACGCTTCAACCAATGCAAACTATTTTACATCAACGTATGATGATTATTATTGGTACAAAAAATAATGAAAAACCGGCAGAGGATTTTCCTCTGCCGGTTCGCTTTATTTACGCCTTCAAAAATGCAAAAATCTTGTCCCAAACCTCGGTATTTTGGTCGGTCATTCCGTACCAGTCAAATTGGTCACGGAAGGCTTCTGCATCCTCACGTGTGGAGAGCTGCTTCTTTTTAGACGCCTTCTTTAATTTCTTAAAGAATAGCTCCTTTTCTTTAACTGCTTTTAGTGTATAGGTTGGGTTGTGTCTTGCCCCCTCAACCGTTAAAAACTCAATATTGTTTTTACCCTTAAGAGCTTTTTTTAGCCTTATAAAATTTCTTTTGTAGTTAACCATATGGTCGTTAGGAGAGTGGATAATTAGCGCCATTGTATTAGTGCTTGCAAGGGTGTCAAGCGCTGAAATTTCCATATAATCTGGGTTCAATTTTACCTCATCCTTGTAGATTCTTCCAGCAAAAACACGTAGCAAGCCACCAAGGTGCTGATAGATAATAACCTTAGGGGATAAAAAGCCAGAAATGGCAACAATTTTTTTAATATCTGGATGGAATCTTGGCACGTTTAAGGTCGCAAAGCCACCCCAGCTGTGGCCCATAACGTATATTTCAAAGTCCTCAAGCTCACGCTGCCTTTTTAGCGCAGAAATCACCTCGTTAGAGTCGCGAAGCGACTGCGAAAAACCGCCAGTGCCCTCGCCACCCGATTCCATACAGCCAGTATGGTCATAGGCGTAAACCAAATATCCCTCTTTACAAAGAAGCTCGATCTCACGCATATAACTTCTATGTCCACCAAACATACCATGCTCAAAGACAACTAGCTTTGATTTTATCGGGTTATCGTAATAGTAAAAGTAGCCCTTGAGTGTATGTCCAAGAGATGAAACAACACTAAAGCTTCTTTGATTTAGTCCGTCAAAATCCTTGTGTGAAAAGAGAAATACAGCGGGGGATTCCTCGCTACGCGCATAAACAACGCTAGTAAAAAATTTTTTAACCTTTTTTGTAATCATATTCACCTTGTAAAAATAGCAGTATCGAAAGTATACCCACCCTCGCACTTCTTTATTCCATAATTTGTCTTTTTTATAAGCTCAAAAAGCTTTTCCCCGTCTATGCCGACTAGGTCGCTAACCGAATCGAGAAAATATTCAGCACTTTCGTGAAAATGTGTGGTAGTTACATAAATGCCACGACTTGCACCTATTGCATTCATAGCACCGTAAAACTCACGCACCTCTTTTTCAGTAACGTGTGCCTTATCTCTGCATTTTGTTTGGGCAACAATCTTTTCGCTAAAGCCAAGGTAGTCAACAGTTTCAAGAATGACATCAATGCCACCATCGTTACTGCCGCCGGTTATGTCGCAGTAGACAACCATCTGACCCGATAGGGTATAGTATTTTTCCAAAAGATTTCCAACAAAGCTTTCAAAGAACTTACCGCCCATAAGCCAAAGATTCTTGAAGAATATAGGCTTGAATTCGTTTTCTGGCAATGGTGCATAATAAATTTCATCATCGAGCTTGTTCTTGGAATATTTTCCGTTAATTATAACAATTTCGTCGTTACTTGCGAGGGTGAAGAGTACATTCCCAGCGATGGAGCGAAGATTGTAGTCATCCTTAAAGGAAATAGTTTGGTTTGTGCCAAAATGCTTTTCAAGCAAAACAAAAATTTCTTCCTTTGTGTATTCGCCCACCTCTAAAATGTCCTTGATTTTAGCCTCACACTCATCCTCGCGAATGATGACAAGCTCCTCCTTGATAAGAGAGTATGTATCGCCCGTGCGTCGAATGTCCTTTTTGTTTGTTAAATCATTTAGTGCAGTTCCAATATAACTGCGTATAACGGAATTCTTGCTCTTGGGAGAGAAGTCCTCCATCTCGCTTTGAGATAGGCCATATCGAATAAGCACCTCGTCAATAATTTGGTTTCTAGTGGCTGTGCCAACCTCACTTAAATATCTAACAATAGAGGCAAGAGCTTTTTTTCTCATTTTATTTGTAATTCTCATATGCCCACCTCCTTCTATTAATATTTTAGCACAAAAAAATCCCCAGTTCAATAAATTGTAAAGAAAAAGAGTCCAAAAAGGACTCTTTTAAATTATTTTTGGGTTTCACGTCTGTAAATTTCAGCAATGAAATCAGCAGTTTTTTCAATTCCAAGGTCGGTGGAGTTGAGCATAACTGTATAGTTTTCTCGCTCACCCCAGGTTCTGCCTGTATAGTATTTATAGTTGATGCTACGCTTTTTGTCTGTTTCCTTAATAAGCTTTTTAGCATCCTTTTCGTTAAGCCCCTTGAAGTTCATTGTGCGCTTAACCTTATCCTCAGTTGGTGCATAAATGAAAACATCAAGTGTATCGTAGTTTCTTAAAATATAGTCAGCACTGCGTCCAACTATAACGCAAGGGCCCTTGTCAGCAAGCTCACGAATAACCTTTTTTTGGATAGCAAATATTCTATCCTCAATTGACTCACCCGATGCGCTTCTTCCAACAAAGGAGTAGGCAAAGATGCTTTTTGATGGTGCATATTCAGAAACGCGCTTAATAAAATCGTCAACAAAGCCAGATTCCTCTGCAATTTTTTCAATAATATCCTTGTCATAGCAAGGAATACCAAGCTTTTTGGCAACTAAAATACCAATGTATTTTCCTCCGCTTCCAAACTCACGGCTAATTGTGATAATCTTGTTACTCATAAAACATCCTTTCTCGAGTGGAGGGGGTAAAAAAGCGCAATAGTATGTCAAAGCACAACTATTACGCAAAACAACTCGAATATTTATTTTTACCGAGCTCTTTCGGTACTTTTATTTTATCATATTTTAGAAAACTTGTCAATTATTTTTTTAGTTTTTTAAATCCTTAATCTCGGTTGACATTTATATAATATTATGTTAAAATAAATAAGATAATATATAAGATTGGAATTCGGCAAAAATGATTACAGTAAACAATTTATCCTTTAATTTTGGAGGGCAACTGCTTTTCAAGGACGTAAACTTGAAGTTCACCCCTGGTAACTGCTATGGTGTTATCGGCGCTAACGGTGCAGGCAAGAGTACATTTTTACGTATTTTGTGTCGCGAGCTTGAGCCAACTAAGGGCGAGGTTACAATCCCTGATACTGTTAGAATGAGTGTACTAAAGCAGAACCACTTTGAATTTGACGATTATACCGTTCTAGATACGGTTATTATGGGTAATGAGCGTCTTTATTCTATTATGAAGGAAAAGGACGCCTTATATATGAAGGAGGACTTTTCCGAGGAGGATGGTATAAGAGCCTCCGAGCTTGAGGGCGAGTTTGCTGAGCTTAACGGATGGGAAGCAGAGAGCGATGTTTCAAAGCTAATCCAAGGCCTTGGACTTACTGACGACCTTCTTTATGAGCAAATGGTTAATTTAAAGGAGAGCGAAAAGGTTAAGGTGCTCTTAGCACAAGCACTTTTTGGCAACCCAGATATTATTTTACTTGACGAGCCTACAAACGGTCTTGATATTGATGCCATCACTTGGCTTGAGGACTTTTTGTCTGACTACTTTGGCACAGTTTTGGTTGTATCGCACGACCGTCACTTCTTAAATGACGTATGCACAAACATTGTAGATATTGACTTTACAGGAATTAAAATGTATGTTGGCAACTACGAGTTTTGGTATGAATCAAGCCAGCTCATTCAACGTATGATAAAGCAACAAAATAAGAAAAATGAGGAGAAAATCAAGGAGCTTCAAAGCTTTATTTCTCGTTTCTCTGCAAATAAATCAAAATCACGTCAAGCCACCTCAAGAAGAAAATTGCTTGACAAATTAACAGTTGAGGAATTGCCTGCCTCAAGCCGTCGCTATCCATTTATCGGCTTTGAAATGGATAGGGAAGCCGGCAAGGATATTTTAACAGTAACCGACCTTTCAAAATCAGAAAATGGCGTATCCTTGTTTAAAAATATTTCCTTCACCGTTGCCAAGGGCGACAAAATCGCACTTCTTGGAAATGAAATGTCAATAACTGCACTTTTAAAGGTGCTTATGGAGGAAACAGAGCCAGATAGTGGCTCGTTCAAGTGGGGAATCAGTATTACAAAATCATATTTCCCAAAAGATAATATTGACTATTTTGATGGCTGTCGCGACTCAATTCTTGATTGGATGAGAAGATATTCAAAGGACCAAACAGAAACATATCTTCGTGGCTTCCTTGGCAGAATGTTGTTTTCAGGCGATTCAATCTTTAAGCCTGTCAACGTTCTTTCAGGTGGAGAAAAGGCAAGATGTATGTTCTCACGTATGATGCTTTTCGGCTCAAACTTCTTGCTTCTTGACCAACCAACAAACCACTTAGACCTTGAATCCATCACAGCTGTAAACAACGGCTTATCCGACTTCAAGGGAAATATACTGTTCTATTCCCACGACTATGAAACAATAAATACCGTTGCCAACCGTATAATTGAGATAAAGGAAGATGGTATTTACGATTATAGCGGAACTTATGAGGAGTATATTCAGTATAAGAAGGAGAAAAACCTAGTTTAAGACTTGATAAGCTGCGCTATGCGTTGTTGCTCCGCATCTTGCTTAACGACTGATGGATTTTATAAAAAAGAAAGGAGATTGCCTTATGATAGAGGGACAAAGAGAAATAGCCGTAATCGGTGGTGGACCTGCTGGTATGATGGGCGCAATATATGCCTCATTAAACGGTGCAAGGGTAACTCTTTTTGAAAAAAATGACCGCCTAGGCAAAAAGCTTGCTATAACTGGCAAGGGCAGATGCAATGTTACAAACGATTGTGATAACGGCGAATTTTTAAAAAATGTAATATCAAATCCAAAGTTTTTATATGCATCAATAAATAATTTCTCAACATCGGACACAAAAGCGTTTTTTGAAAATGCAGGTGTGCCACTAAAGACAGAAAGAGGCAGACGCGTTTTCCCTGAGTCCGATAAAGCATGGGATATTGTAAACGCATTAAAAAGAACATTGCTTGACTATGGAGTTACTATAAAAAACGAAAAGGTAACTGAAATAGTAGTAAGCGAAAATATAGCTAAGGGCGTAAAGACCTCGCGTAAAGAATATAATTTTGACGCAGTTATATTAGCAACAGGTGGTGCATCCTATACGGGCACAGGCTCAGATGGGGATGGCTTCCGCTTCGCAAAAGCATTAGGGCACGAAATAACACCTCTTGTTCCATCTCTTGTACCACTTGAAACTAAAGAGAATGTAAAGGAAATAATGGGTGTTTCCCTAAAGAATGTAGTTCTAAAAATAAGAAATAACGAAAATGGCAAGATTGTTTTCGAGGAATTGGGCGAGATGCTTTTTACCCATTTTGGTATAAGTGGCCCTCTCACTCTTTCTGCATCCTGCCATATGCAAAAAATATATAGTGGTAAATACTCAGCCCTTATTGACTTCAAGCCAGCACTTGATAAGCAAATGCTTGATACAAGGGTTTTAAGTGATTTTAAAAAGACTTTAAACAAGGACTTTCAAAATGCACTCGGTGGGCTTTTGCCATCTAAAATAATCCCGTTTATGATAAGAAAAAGTGGCATCTCACCTGATACTAAGGTTAATGCTATCACAAAGGAGCAAAGGGCAAGGCTTGTTGAAACCTTAAAATCATTGACACTAGAAATAAAATGCTTCCGCCCCTTGAATGAGGCAATTGTTACTCAAGGCGGAATCAAAACAAACGAAATCAACCCCTCAACAATGGAGTCTAAAAAAATAAAAGGACTTTATTTTGCGGGTGAGGTTATAGATGTAGATGCCTATACAGGTGGCTACAACTTGCAAATTGCATTTTCAACCGGCGCGCTTGCAGGCACACACAGTGCTTGGGCGGACTAAATTATTTTGGAGGAAAAAATGAAAATAGCACTTGATGGACCAAGTGGCGCAGGCAAAAGCACTGTCGCTAAGGCTTTGGCAAAAAAATTAGGAATTATATATGTAGACACAGGAGCGCTTTATCGTACTGTTGGACTTTACGTTAGAAATCAAGGCGTTAGTAAGGATGATGAAGAAAAGGTAATCTCGTTACTACCAGAAATCAACCTCGGTATGGAATTTATAAATGGTGAGCAAATAGTTACTTTAAATGGAGTAAATGTTGGTGACACAATAAGAACGGGCGAAATTGCTATGTACGCATCTCGCGTTTCTGCAATTCCAGAGGTTAGAGCATTTCTTTTAGAAACCCAAAGAAAGATTGCAAGGGAAAATAGCGTTGTTATGGACGGTCGCGATATAGGCACAGTTATTTTGCCAGATGCAGAGGTTAAAATCTTTATGTTTGCATCAGCTGAGGCAAGGGCAGAAAGACGTTACAAGGAGCTTATCGCTAAGGGCGAGGAATGTACCCTTGAAGGTGTGCTTGCAGATATTAAATTAAGAGACCATAACGATTCAACAAGAAAGACAGCACCTGCTATTCCAGCGGACGATGCTGTTATGCTCGACAACTCCAATCTTGATATTGATGGCACAGTTCAAGCTGTTATTGATATCATAAAAGCAAAGGTTGAATTATGAGTAAGTTTTACAAATTTATAAAAGTAACATTTGGTTGGGCATTCAAGGCTTTATATCGTATAAAGGCAGTAAATTTGGAGAAGGCTCCAGTTGATGCACCATTTATAGTTTGTGCCAACCATACGCACGTTTTTGACGTTGTTCCAACGGTTATATACCTAAAGCCACAAATCCATTTTATGGCAAAAAAAGAGGTTTTTAAAACACCAATACTTGGCCCGTTTGCAAAGGCTATGGGTGCATACTCAGTTGACCGTGGCGCTGGTGATGTTAGCGCAATAAAAAGGTCAATAGACACCTTGAATAACAACGGCTGTATATGTGTTTTCCCACAAGGCACAAGATGTCCTTATCTTGACCCAAGGGAAATAAGTGCAAAGGAAGGCGTTGGTATGATTGCTGCCCGCTCAGGCGTTGGCATTTTGCCTGTTTGCATAAGAACAAAAAGAAACAAGATTTCCTTGTTTAGAAAAACCGAGTTTGTCGTTGGCGACTTTATTCCACCAGAAAAGCTGGAGTTTCCTGAATTAAGTGGCAGAGACAAGTATAAGGCTATTGCCGACCTTGTATATGACAAAATTTGTGATATGAATGATGGAATTGAAAGAAAGCCATTAAGCGAGAAAAAAGCTATAAAGCTTAGGGTGAAAATCGCGAAAAAGGAAGAAAAGAGAAGGTTAGGAAAGAAATGATAACGGTGGCAAAAAACGCAGGCTTTTGCTTTGGTGTTCGTCGTGCAACCGATACTGTTGAAAAACTAATCAAAGAAAAAGAAAAAAACGAAATTATATGTACCCTTGGCAAGCTTATTCACAATGAGGAATATAATAAATTTCTCGAAGAAAACGGTGTGATTGAGCTAACTAATAACAACATTGAAAACGTGCTAGAAAGCGCAAAAAATGGCACAAGGGTTACAGTTGTTATAAGAACACACGGGATTGAAAAGCAAATACAAGAAATGCTTGAAAATCGCGCAAAGGAAGCACCTAGCCTAAGGTTGGTTGATTTAACATGCCCATATGTTAAAAAAATCCACGAAATTGCTAAAAATAATTCCTCAAAGGATGAAATCTTTTTTGTAATCGGTCAAAGGGAGCATCCTGAGGTAAAATCAATTATAAGCTATGTTGATGGTGAGTGTCAGGTATTTTTAAATGATACTGAGCTTGAAAGCTACCTAAAATCGAATAAGGTCGAAAAAGCGATAAATATGGCAGCACAAACCACACAAAAGCTATCACTTTGGGAAAAATGTCAAAAAATTCTCAAAAACTACTGTACAAACGTGAAAATTTTTGATACAATATGTAGTGTTACCGAAACAAGACAAAAAGAGGCAGAGAAGCTTTCAAAGCAGTCCGATGCTATGATAGTTATCGGCGGTAAGGACAGCTCAAATACCTCAAAGCTCGTACAGGTTTGCAAATCATATTGTGAAAAGACATTTTGGGTTCAAACGGGCAAAGACATTGATCTTGAAAAGATCGGTGATGCAAAATACATAGGAATAACTGCAGGTGCATCAACACCCGACAGTTTAATCAAGGAGGTAAAAGAAACAATGAGCGAAGTAAGAGAAGACAGCTTTGCAGAACTTTTCGCATGGGAGTGTGAGAATGGAGCAAAGGTAAAAATATACACAGGAGCAACGGTTAAAGGCACAGTAATGTCAATTTCTGAGAATGAAATCAGACTTGACCTCGGTGCAAAGGTTACAGGTGTCGTAACAAGAGATCAAATTACTGATTCAAACGACGAAAAGCTTGCAAACCTTTTTAAAATTGGTGATGAAATTGAAGCATCCGTTATCAGCGTAAGCGATAGAGACGGTATTGCAATCCTTTCAAAGAAAAAGGTTGACGTTGTTAAAAACTGGTCAAAAATCGTTGAATATCAAGCAAGCGGTGCAACCGTTAATGCAAAAATTACAGAGGCAACAAAGGGTGGCTTAGTTGCTCTTATTGACGATGTTAGAGTATTTATCCCTGCTTCAATGACAGGTGTTGCAAAGGACGGCGATATGGGCGCTTTGGTTGGCACTGTTCAAGAGGTTAAGGTTGTTGAAATTAAAGACGACAAGAAGAAGGCAATCGCTTCAATTAAGGCTATTATAAGAGAAAAGAAAAAGGCTGAAAAGGAAGCATTTTGGGCATCAATCGAAGAGGGCATGGTATTCGAAGGAACCGTTAAGTCCATCGCATCATATGGTGCATTTGTTGACCTTGGTGCAGTTGATGGTCTTGTACATATTACAGAGCTTTCTTGGAAGAGAATCAAGAATCCAAGCGAGGTTGTAAGCGTTGGTGATAAGATAAAGGTATTTGTAAAATCAGTTGACAAGGAAAACGGAAAGATTTCACTTGGTCATAAGACTGATGACGAAAATCCTTGGAATATCTTTAAGTCCAAATATCAAGAGGGCGACGTTTGTGAGGTTAAGATTGTAGGTGTTACTACATTCGGCGCATTTGCTCAGGTTGTTCCTGGTGTTGATGGTCTTATTCACATCAGCCAAATCGCTGACAAGAAGATTGATTCTGTTGCAAACGTACTCAAGGTTGGCGAAACAATTGAGGTTAAAATCGTTGGCATAGACGAAGAAAAGAAAAAGGTTTCTCTCTCTGCTCGTGCACTTTTGCCAGAGGCTGAAGAGGTAGCTGAAGAAGCTGCTGTTGAAGAAACAGCTAACGAAGAGGCAGCTGAATAATAAAAAATAAAAACCCACAAACGCTTGGCTTGTGGGTTTTTTAAAAATTAAATGTTAGTCAAATTAATGACAGCAACAACAAAGAATGATAGCCGCTAAAACAATTATCCAAACAATGTCGTTATCGAAGAGATTGCAAAGACAGTTATTCATAGTATTACCACAATGCTCCATATATGAAGATTCCTTTTCTTAAATTGAGTGGCTTTTTTGCCCCTCTGTTATAATACTATGTCGAAATAGCGCAAACGTTACCGAAAAAAGAATTATTTAAGTCTTAATTCGCTAGCCTCTAAAAAGTCTTGCGCCCCTTGGGTTGAGCCGACAGGGATAACAGCCTTAGCTCCACATTTTTTGCATTTTATCTCAACGGATGAATCAAGAAATTCTGAGGTGTATTCACCACATCCGCAAGGACAGTTACAGTAGATTTTGCCCTCTTCATATAAATCGCTAATAACATAAGAGATTACATCAAATAGCATAGGGTCAGTAAAATCAGAATCCTTTTTGGATTTTAGTTGCTCAATTGAGGCATCACCTAAAAGCTTTATAATCTCGTCATTTGAACGCTTAACAGCTTGGGAAACCTTGTTTTCCTTACCGATAAAGCAAATATCAATGCCACAAACGGAGCAAGGAATTACAAAAATATCACTTCCAAAAAATACGTTTTTGGAAAGAAGATATGTGTGTGGTGTTGGACAAGCAAGGCAAGGCACAACTAGGCGAATTTTGTCCTCAAGTGTTTTTTCAAGAGTGAGATGGCTCTCACCACAGGAGCACTTTAATTTAAAAAGATTACCACTAAGGGAAAAGGCGCCAACCATACTAGTAGGTACGCCACCACAGGCAGGACATCTATATGCAAGAGTTGTTTTCTTTTGGTCAAGAATCATAAAACACCTCGAAAATATATCAAAATTTTACTAATAATACTATACAACAAAAAACGACAAAAGTCAACGGGAAAGGAGTGATAAAAATGAAATGCGTATATGATAAGGAAACAGATGCTATATACATCAGCGCTTCAAATCTTATAGAATACGTATATCGAGGCGGCGATATGGAAGCAAGGCTCGTGCCAGGCAACAAAAATGGCTGTGCACTAGTTTCTCATAAGCTTGATGAGAAAAAGCCAAACATAGTTGACGCGTATACCTTTACCACGATTTTTGACGGACTAAAAATAACAGTCTACACTTACCCAGAATCGGTAAGACACGAGGATTCGGGCTATACAATAGAAAGCGTAGTTCCTGTCCCATATAGACTAGATAGCTTAGAAAATGGTCAGCTTGAAATTTCTTTGAAAAGCGCACTGATTTCAGCCTATATAATTATGGAAAAATTCAAGCAATTCTCGGTGAAAACAAATGTTACCTTCTATCGTGAGGGTGGGGACGAGGCAAGAGAATTTTCAAAGACTGCCAAAAGAGAAGAATTGATTTTTGAATTCGAAAATGCAATAAGACTGGCAGCACCATTTTTTAAAATCATAAAGGAAAGAAGTCAAAATACTAAAGAGGAGCTTAAAGGTCTACGCTTTCCGTTTAAGGAGGGCGCAAGAGAAGGACAAAAAGAGCTTATAGTAGAAGCCTTTAAGACAATCCATACAGGCAAAAGATTAGTGGCAGAGGCGCCAACAGGTACCGGAAAAACAATGGCATCACTATACCCAGCGCTAAAATCCTTAGGTGAGGGCAAGGCTGATAAAATCTTTTATTTTACAGGCAAAACTACAACTGCGCTTTCAGCACTTAACGCCATTGATATAATGCGCGATCAAATTCCGAACTTGCGTTCAATTCATATATCCTCAAAGGATAAATGCTGTGTCAGCTTCCCTCCGTTTGCAAGGCGCAAATGTGAGCCAAAGCATTGCCACGTTACCCGTGCGTATTTTGATAAAATCAACGAAGCGCTTTTAGAGCTTCTAACAAATTACCGAACCTACACAAAGGATATAATTGACGAAATCAGCGCTAAATATTCAGTCTGCTCATATGAGCTTTCCTTGGAGCTTTCCGAGTGGTGTGAGCTTATTGTGTGCGACTATAACTATCTTTTCGATTTAAATGCATATTTAAGAAGATACTTTGAATGTCCAAGTAGTGCAGGCTTTATTTTCTTGATTGACGAGGCGCATAACCTACCTGACAGAGCTAGAGAAATGTATTCTGCAACCCTTAGCCGTGCCGATTTTGTCGCTATTGCGAATAGATATTCAGCCGACAAATTTCTCGGTGAGCCAATCGCAGAAATACTAAATAGATTCGATATGTATTATGAGCTTGCAATGTCGGAAAAAAGAGAAATAGAGGGTGAGGTGTGTGGATTTTACATAAATTCACAAATCGACGACGATTTTGCTGAGCCGTTCTCTAGATTTTTGGTTGGCGCAAAAAAGCTCTTCAATCGCGACCACGATGATGACGAATTACACACTCTCTTTATGAATGTGAAAAAATTTGTATCAGTTTCAGAAATTTTTGACAAGCAATTTACTTTCTTTATCGAGGCACACGGTGAGGAGGTAAGTATAAGGCTTATGTGCCTAGACCCCTCGCATATGCTTGATGACTGCATGAAAAAAGGCGTTTCAACCATTCTTTTCTCAGCAACCTTAACCCCACTTGAATATTTTTCGGACGTTCTAGGCTGCTCAAAATCGAGCACGATAACCTTAAAATCCCCATTTGACAAGGAAAAGCTTTGTATGGTCGGTGTAAATAACGTAAGCACTAGATACGAGGATAGGAAAAAGAGCGCAGGTACAATAGCAAACATTATAAGAGCCGCAGTCGAGGGAAAGCAAGGAAACTATATCGTTTATTTCCCATCATATGCTTATCTTACATCTGTTGCCGAAATTTTTGAGAAAAAGTACCCCAAAATCAAGGTGACATATCAAAAAAAGAGCATGTCAGAAAAGGCAAAAAAGGAATTTCTTGATTCATTTGATGCAAAAAAAGAAGGCACAATGGTAGGCTTTTGTGTGCTAGGTGGTAGCTTTTCCGAGGGAATTGACCTAAGAGGTGAGCGCCTTATCGGTGCTGTCGTTGTCGGCGTTGGTCTTCCTACAATTTCAAGTGAATTAAATATAATCAAAGAATATTACGACAAAACCCGTGAAAATGGATATGCCTATGCATATACATATCCTGGAATGATAAAGGTTTTACAGGCAGCTGGTAGAGTAATAAGAAGTGAGGACGAAAAGGGCGTTGTATTTTTGGTTGATGACCGCTTTGCAACTCCTGAATATCACCAGCTTCTGCCAGAGCACTGGAAGCACATAAAATACATAAATAACGCGAAGGATTTATTAAAAGAAGTTATCGAATTTTGGAAAAAATAATATAAAAGTATTGTAAAACTGTATTTATAGTGCTATAATAAAAAATATTTTATAACTAATTAGTAAAAAGAGGGCATAAAATGATAAGAACAACTGTAAAAGAAATATTTCTAAACCCCGAAAAATTTGCAAATCAAGAAATCACCGTTGCTGGCTGGGCAAGAACTATTCGCTCAAGCAATGCGTTTGGATTTATTGAGCTTAACGACGGTAGCTATTTCACAAATCTACAAGTAGTTTTCGAGGCTGAATTCCTTGATAACTATAATGAGATTGCAAAGCAAAACGTGGGCGCTTCTCTTATCGTAAATGGTACACTTGTACTAACCCCTGAGGCAAAGCAGCCATTTGAAATCAAAGCAAAGAATATAGAGGTGGAGGGCGCATCAACTCCAGATTACCCACTTCAAAAGAAAAGACATACTCTTGAATATCTCCGTACAATTGCGCATCTTCGTCCACGTTCAAATCTATTCAGCGCAGTGTTCAGAGTTCGTTCAGTTGCTGCCTTTGCAATTCATAAGTTCTTTAACGAAAGAAACTTCGTGTATGTTCATACACCAATCATCACAGGCTCAGACTGTGAGGGTGCAGGAGAAATGTTCCGCCTAACAACACTTGACCTTGATAATTTACCAAGAACAGAGGACGGAAAAATCGACTTTTCAAAGGACTTCTTTGGAAAGAGCGTTAACCTAACCGTTTCAGGTCAATTAAGCGCAGAAACATATGCTATGGCATTTGCAAACGTTTATACCTTTGGTCCAACCTTCCGTGCTGAGCGCTCAAACACAGCTCGTCACGCGGCAGAATTCTGGATGATGGAGCCTGAAATTGCATTTGCAGACCTAAAAGACGATATGGCTCTTGCTGAAGACATGATTAAATACGTTGTTAAATACGTAATGCAAGAGTGCAAGGCAGAGCTTGAATTCTTCAACAAATTTGTTGATACAACCTTGCTTGATCGTTTAAACAACTTAGTAAGCAATGACTTCGGTCACGTAACATATACCGAGGCGATTGAAATTCTTGAAAAGAGTGGCAAGAGCTTCGAATACCCAGTTAAATGGGGTATCGACCTTCAAACCGAGCACGAAAGATATATCACCGAGGAGGTATTTGGTAAGCCAGTATTCGTTACCGATTACCCAGCAGATATCAAGGCATTCTATATGCGTCTAAATGACGACGGTAAGACCGTTGCCGCTATGGATATGCTTGTACCTGGCGTTGGTGAGCTTATCGGTGGCTCTCAAAGAGAAGAGCGCCTTGACTACCTACTCAAGGCTATGGAAAAATTCAACCTAAACGAAGAAGACTACTGGTGGTATCTCGAGCTTCGTAAATACGGTGGAACTAAGCACGCAGGCTTTGGTCTTGGCTTTGAAAGACTTATTATGTACATTACAGGCGTTGCAAACATCAGAGATGTTGAGAGTTATCCACGTACAACCGGCTCCGCCGAGTTCTAATTTGGAACTGAATTAACATCGTTATACTGCGTTGCTCCGCATCTCGCTTTTCGACTATGGGAAACATAGCCTTCAAAGCTCGCCTTACGGTGCGCCTTGTCTAACTTGTTACTTCAGTCCCAAAGCGCCTAGCCTCGCTTGGTTCTAAATCCCCAAAATGAAGTACAGTGTGGCACGCCTTGTCTAACTTGTTCCTTCTGTTCCAAGGCGGAGCTGCACGCAAACTCAATCCCTTTGAAGGAGAAAATATGAAAAAATATAGTGAACTCACAAAAGAAGAGCTCCAAGCCCTAAAAAAAGAGCTTGAGGCAAAATATAAAGAATACCAAGCAAAGGATTTAAAGCTCAATATGGCGAGAGGAAAGCCTTGCGTTGAGCAATTAAACCTTTCAATGGGTATGATGGACGTTTTAGGTGCAGATAGCGACCTAACCTGCGATGACGGAACAGACTGCCGTAACTATGGTGTTCTTGACGGCATTAAGGAAGCACAAGAGCTTCTTGCCGATATGATGGAGGTTCCATCTGACCAAATCATAATTTATGGTAACTCAAGCCTTAACGTAATGTACGATACAATCGCACGTTCAATGACACACGGTGTTATGGGCTCTACCCCTTGGTCAAAGCTTGACAAGGTAAAATTCCTCTGCCCAGTACCAGGATATGATAGACACTTTAGAATTACTGAATACTTCGGCATTGAAATGATAAATGTTCCAATGACAGAGGACGGTCCTGATATGGATATGGTTGAAAAGCTTGTTGCAAGTGATGAATCAATCAAGGGTATTTGGTGCGTTCCAAAGTATTCAAACCCACAGGGATATTCATATTCCGACCTTACAGTTCGTCGCTTTGCAAGACTCAAGCCAGCTGCTAAGGACTTTAGAATTTACTGGGATAACGCATACACAATCCATCATTTATATGACGATAAGCAAGACAACCTTGTTGAGATTTTGGCTGAATGTAAAAGAGCAGGCAACCCTGACCTCGTTTACAAATTCGCTTCAACCTCAAAGATAAGCTTCCCAGGCTCAGGTATTGCTGCACTTGCATCATCCCATAACAACCTCGACGACATAAAGGCTCAATTAACTGTTCAAACAATCGGTCACGATAAGGTTAACCAGCTTCGTCACGTTAGATTCTTTGGCGATATTCACGGTATGGTAGAGCATATGAGACTACACGCTGACATTCTTCGTCCAAAGTTTGAGGCTGTTATAGAAATCCTAAAAAGAGAGCTTGGTGGTCTTGAAATCGGCACTTGGACCGAGCCAAAGGGTGGTTACTTTATCTCCTTTGATTCTCTTGACGGATGCGCAAAGGACATTGTTGCTAAATGTAAAAAGGCAGGCGTTGTGATGACAGGTGCAGGTGCAACCTACCCATATGGTAAGGACCCACACGATTCAAATATCAGAATCGCGCCATCCTATCCACCACTATCTGACCTAATCACAGCAACAGAGCTATTTGCTCTTTGTGTTAAGCTTTCAAGCGTAAATAAGCTTCTTTCACAAATGAAATAAAAGAAAAGCCATCGCTTTTGCGATGGCTTTTTTATTAAATTAAAGCAGTTTTCTTTAAAATTATATTTGACACGACTCCTAATCCGATTGAGAATAAAAGTGAGCCAACAAGGCAAAGCACAATATTAATAGGAGTTGCATCAAGTGGTGTTATCATTGGTATCATCATAAATAACAGCATTCCAATAGCGCAAGACAGAAGAATCGATAGCCAAACTCTTTGCTTAGTTATAACACTCATCACAAGATAAATCGGCACAAAAACGCCGACTAAGGCAATCTTTGATAAGATACAACAAACAATGCCAAGATAAGTTGCGCCAATTTCAGTTGGGTCAAATGGTAGCTTCATTATAACTCCACCAATCATAGAGCCTAAGAAAAACGCAATTATCATAATAGTACTTGCAAAAATGCAAACAACTGTTTTTGAGATAACATAGTCGGTTTTATTTGCTCTTACTGTGAATAGATTCTTTGCATATCCACTTCTAAATTCAGCGCCAACAAATAAGCAAATAAACACGCAAATCCCAAAATAGAGCATATTTATATTGCACATTGAGGTTATGCTCATATCCATTCCCTGCATGCTTGACATATCCATATTCACAGGCTGACTAACAGAGCCAATAATTTGCCAAACATTGTCAAATCCCTCCATAACAGTTACTTGACCAGTTTGCTGGTTTATAGTCTCTTGACCATCTATCATAGTAGTCATAACTAAAATAAGAATAGGAATAATAAAGCAAGCGCCCACAAAAATATAGAAAAGCGAGGAGGTAAATAGTCTTCTAAAATCTATATGAAGCATACTCTTAATTCTTTTTGAAAATGTGTTCTTTTCGAATGAAATATCCATTACTTATCCCCCTTCATTAAATCTATATAGTATTCCTCAAGGCTGATTTTATCAGTCTTTATTTCGTTGATAATAACGCCGTTTTCATATAAATAAGAAACAATTTCCTCGGGTGGAGCTATATCATAAACTCGAATATATCCAGCCTCGTCCGATAAAACGTTTGTATATTTTTTTAGTAGCAAAATCTTTGCAAGTCCTAAGTCCTCAGCTTTTAGGGCAGAGTAAGTACGGCAGGAGCTATCTAGCTCCTCGGCTGTCATTTCACAAATCATTTTTCCATGACGAATAATTCCATAGTGAGTTGCCACTTTTTGTAGCTCACCGAGCAAATGCGAAGAGACGAGAATGCTTCTCTTTCCGTCTTTTACAATGTCGGTCAATACTTCCCTCATAATGCGCATACCGTCTGCATCTAAGCCATTTAACGGCTCATCAAGCACAAGAAGTATCGGATTCCCCAAAAGTGCCATTGCAATACCAACCCGCTGTTTCATACCGAGAGAACAGTTCTTATACTTATTTCCTGCCGCCCCTTCCATGCGAACCATTTTCAAAATCTTTATCACTTCCTGCTCTGCATTTGGAATACTTAAGTTCT
>JAZNFR010000167.1:0-6065 GCA_045576055.1 Eubacteriales bacterium | reverse complement strand
AGGTGAAGCGCTTGATCTTTCTTGGATATACCCATCGTAGCCAAGCTCTTGTGCACGATTCACTACCGAATTATATTCAAAGCTGGTGATTTTTCTTTTTAGCTCCTTGAATTCACCCTCGTAAAAGTCGGGGGTGTATTGGCTCATAAGTGAAAGCTTAAACGAAGAAACATCAAAGCTTTTCTCTATATCCTCTAAAATAGCAATTGAATCAAGACGATTGGAGGGCAGGACAAGATGGCGCAAAATAACGCCCTCGGTCATAATTCCGTTTTTGTCAAAAACGCATTTTGGCTTCGCAATTAGCATCTCTTTAAGTGATGCTTTTGCGTAGCTATAATAGTCCTTGCATTTTGAATATTTTTCTGAAAGCTTGGGGGAAAAATATTTGATGTCAACCAAAAAAACAGACACGTGGTCGCACATTCTTTTGATTATCTTTGGCTTTTCGTAGCCTGAAGTGTTATACACCACGGGGATTTTAAGTTCGTTTCTTATTAAGGCAAGCGCCTCAATGATTTGCTCTGAAAAGTGGGTTGGGGTAACAAGGTTTATGTTGTGCGCGCCCTTGTCTTGTAGCTCAAGCATTATCCTTGCAAGCTCAGGAGCTGAATATTCCTTGCCGACACCACCGTGGCTGATTTCCTTGTTTTGGCAGTAAACACATTTCAAAGGACAACCACTAAAAAATATAGCGCCACTGCCGTTTGTGCCACTAATCGAGGGCTCCTCCCAGTGGTGTAGCATTACCTTTGCAATTTTTATTTTGTCGATTGTTCCACAAGCGCCTGCTTCTTCGTGGCGATCGATGCCACATTCACGAGGACAGAGAACGCATTTATCTAATTTGCTCATTAAAAGCCACCAGCAGTTAATTTGATGATTTTTTTAATATCATCGGGCTGAACCTTTGCCTCGTGTGCGGCTTTGTTGCGCTTAATTTCGCCACACTTGCGACATTTGTGAATAATTATGTAACCTTTTTTGGGGTCTGGCTCTACTTTGATTGCATCCATAACGCCACCGCAAGGGTTTTGACGGTCGCCAGGCATTACATCAACGTGCTTAGATGCTAAGCATTTTGGACAATGGTTTCTTGAAGTGTAGCCAAGAGGTAAAACCTCGTTGCCACAATTTTCGCAAATGAAGCCGTTATCATTTTTTGTAAATCTTTTGTTTTCCATATTGATCCTTTGCTTTGTCAACGTCATTCCGAGCTTTGTCGAGAAATCTAAATATTCGTTCGAGCTTGCAGAGACGATGAAATGTTTATTTGTTGACGTTATTTTCCAACACAGAAGCGGGAAAAGATTGTGGAAACAACCTCCTCACTGACCTCGCGCTTGTCAATCATGTTGAGTTCGCTAAGTGCGCTTTCAAGAGAGAAGCAAATAATGTCTGGTGTTTGACCAAAGAGAAGTGCTTCCTTTGCCTCAAGCGCTTTTTCAAGTGCCAAGGAAACTGATGCAAATTGACGTGCGTTTGCAACAACCGCATCGCTTGATAGGTCAATCTCACCTAGATTATACATTTCTGAAAGAATGCTGGCGAGCTCGTCCATTCCACTTTGATTTTTTGCACTTAAGTAAACTGTTTTTTGGCACCCTGTGTCGATTTTTTGTATAAATTCGGGAGAAAGCTTGCTTTCCTTGTCGCTTTTGTTTATTATAGCGATAGATGGCTTTTCATGTGCTAGCTCAAGGATAAACTCATCCTCACTTGTTTCCTTTTCTGAAGAGTCAAAAACACATAAAAGCAGCTCTGAGCTTTCTATCTTTTTTCTCGCTCTTTCGACGCCTATTTTTTCAACGGTGTCGACTGTGTCGTGTATGCCGGCGGTGTCTGCAAGGTTTAGGGTAACTCCACCAACACTTGCTGTATGCTCAATAACATCGCGCGTAGTTCCGGCAATGTCGGTTACAATTGCTAAGTCTTCGCCAAGAAGCATGTTGTAAAGAGAGCTTTTACCTGCGTTTGGCTTGCCGATAATTGCCGTCTTTATCCCTTCGCAAACGGCACGGCCAGTTCTGTATGTTCCCTTTAACTTGTCAAGCGAAGAAATAACAAAGTCAAGGCAATCGTTGATTTCTGAAATTTCAGCCTCGGAAATGCCCTCGTCTGGATAGTCAATGGTCGCATACGCGTGCGAAATGCAGTCGAGAATTTTTTCTCTTATCGCGTCAACGCTTTTTGTTAGTGTTCCACGAGCTTGAGAAGAGGAGAGGCGAAGCTGTGAGTCGGTTTTGGCATCAATAATCTGTCCAATCGCCTCAGCGTGTGAAAGGGTTAGCTTGCCGTTAATATAAGCGCGCTTGGTAAATTCGCCAGCGCTGGCAGGGTGTGCGCCACTAGCAAAGGCACACTCTAAAACTGCTTGGGTGACATAAAGTCCACCGTGACAGGCAATCTCGCAAACGTCCTCGCCAGTGAATGAGGAGGGAGCCTTAAAGTAGGTAAGAATACCATCATCAATTATTTCTTCACCACGCAAAATTTCACAATAGTATGCCTTGCGTGGATCTATATTGTCCGATTTTAGGCGGAGCATTTTTTTGGCGATTGAGAGTGCCTCGTCACCGCTGATTCTGATTATTGCAACACCGCCCTTGCCCTTGGCGGTTGAGATCGCAGCAATTGTTTTATTTAACATAAATAAATCCTTTTTAAGTTCAAATTTTTTAAAAAGTGCCACCCAGTATCTATTTTTTCTCAACTATAAAGAAGTAAGGAGAGGTAGGGGAGTTGATGATTTGGAACCTTGAAACGCTCATTTCAAAGCGGCTTATAGTCTTAAAATATTCCTCAAGCATAAGCCCCTCAAGATAACCCTCCTCGTGCCCTGGGTAAACGGCAATTAGCAAAATTCCGTCGTTATCAAGCATTGAAATTGCGTTTTGGACAGCGGGTAAGGTCGTTTCGCGTTTGGTTGTCAATGATTTATTGCCCCCGCCTGGCAGATAGCCGAGATTGAACATTCCCGCCTTGATTTTTTTGTCAATGTAGTTTATCGCATTGTGGTGTGAGTCCAAAATCAAGGTGTAGTTTTCGGGACAGCCCTCGCTGAGCATGGTTTTTTTAGTGCTTTCTATTGCACCTTCTTGAATATCAAAGGCGTAAACATGACCGTTTTTTCCTACTGCTTTAGATAGAAAAGCAGTGTCGTGCCCGTTGCCCATAGTAAAATCGGCACAAATATCGCCCTCTTTTAGATGCGATAAAATGAAGCTTTTTTGCAAGGTTAATAGGTCTGTCATTTGTCTCTCCTTTGATTTTATTCTCATACGAAAATTATACCTCTATATTTAATCTTTGTCAAGTTTTAAATATTTCTTGACAAAATTATATAATAATGTTAGAATGTATGTGTTTTTAGAACGTCTTGGAGGATTTTTACTATGAAATGGACTTCACTAAATGATTTAAGAGAAAAATATCTTGCGTTTTTTGAAAGCAAGGGACACCTTCGTCTTGGTAGCTTTTCGCTTGTTCCAAATAACGACAAGTCACTTCTACTAATAAATTCAGGCATGGCACCTATGAAGAAATTCTTTACCGGTGAGGTTACCCCTCCTTCAAAGAGAGTTACCACATGCCAAAAATGTATAAGAACACCCGACCTTGAAAGAGTTGGTCACACAGCTCGTCACGGCACATTCTTTGAAATGCTTGGTAACTTCAGCTTTGGTGATTATTTTAAGGAAGAGGCAATCGAGTTTGCTTGGGAATTTTTGACCAAAACTCTTGAAATTGATGGAGATTTGCTTTGGCCATCAATCTATGAAAACGACGAGGAAGCGTACGATATTTGGGTTAACAAAATTGGTGTAAACCCAGCGCACGTTGTTCGTCTTGGTAAGGCTGACAACTTCTGGGAGCACGGCTCAGGCCCTTGTGGTCCTTGCTCCGAGATTTACTTTGATCGTGGAATAAAGTACGGCTGTGGCTCACCTGATTGTAAGCCAGGCTGTGATTGCGATAGATACATGGAAATTTGGAACAACGTATTCTCGCAATTCAATAACGATGGACAAGGCAACTATACTGAGCTTGCCCAAAAGAATATTGATACTGGTATGGGGCTTGAGCGTCTTGCATGTGTTATGCAAGGTGTTGACAATATGTTCGAGGTAGACTCTGTTAGAAAAATCCTCGACACAGTGTGCGAAATTTCGGGCAAAACATATGGCGTAGATGCTGAAAACGATATATCAATTCGTGTAATTACAGACCATACAAGAAGCGCTATGTTTATGATTTCAGATGGCGTTATTCCATCAAACGAGGGACGTGGATATGTTCTTCGTCGTATCATTCGTCGCGCTTGTCGTCACGGCAAGCTTCTCGGCATTGACCACCCATTCTTGGTTAAGATGTGCGAGGTGGCAATCGGCGAGAGCAAGGACGGCTACCGTGAGCTTGAGGAAAAGGCTGACTACATTAAAAAGGTGCTCGCACTTGAGGAGGAGCGCTTTGATGCAACAATCGACCAAGGTCTTTCAATCCTTGAAAATGTAATAAAAGAGGCGAAGGAAGCAGGCAAAAAATCTATTGACGGCGCTGATGCGTTCAAGCTTTATGACACGTTTGGCTTCCCAATTGACTTAACTCGTGAAATTGCTGAGGAAAACGGACTTGATACCGATATGGACAAGTTTGCCGAGCTTATGCAAGAGCAAAAGCAAAGAGCGAGAAGCGCTCGTGCAAATATCAGTGGTTGGCAGGACAAGGAAAAATCACTTGAGCTTCCAAAGACTAAGTTTGAAGGCTACACAACATTAAATGCTAGTGGTAAGGTTATCGCTATTATTGACGAAAACGGAGAGAGCGTTGAATCAGCCTCCGAGGGAGAATGCTCAATTGTTCTTGACGCTACATCCTTCTATGGCGAGGGCGGTGGACAGGTAGGTGATACTGGTACACTTTCAAACGAGAACGTTGAAATTGAAGTAGTTGACACTAAAAAATCAGATGGCGTATATATCCATATGTGCAAAATTGCAAGTGGCGAGGTTAAGGTAGGCGACTGCGTTAACTGTCAGGTTGATAAAGCAAGACGTCAAGCGATTGCAAGAAACCACTCATCAGTTCATATGCTACAAGCAGCACTAAGAGAGGTGCTTGGTACACACGTAGAGCAAGCGGGCTCTTATGTTGACGAAAAAATTGGTCGTTTCGACTTTACCCATTTCCAAGCACTTACAAAGGACGAAATCAAGCGCGTTGAAGCACTTGTAAATGAAGCAATTTTGTCTGGTATTTCCGTTGACACAGTTGAAACAGATATAGAAACCGCACGTAAAAACGGCGCTATGGCTCTCTTTGGCGAGAAGTATGGCAAGGTTGTTCGTATGGTTAAAATGGGAGATTTCTCGACCGAGCTTTGTGGCGGTACTCACCTTGATAACACAGCTAAGGCTGGTATGTTTAAAATAATTTCCGAGATTGGCGTTGCTGCCGGTGTTCGTAGAATTGAGGCAACAACAGGCTACGGTGTTCTTTCCCTTCTTGAAAATAAGGAATCACTTATTGAAAAGACAGCAAGCGAGCTAAAGTGTCAAAACGTAAATGATATCGCTAAGCGAGCAGGTGCAGTTAATGAAGAGGTTAGATCCTTGAAGCGCGAGATTGAGTCGCTCAATTCAAAGATGGCTTCCTCTCGCGTAAATGACCTTATCGCTAGTGCAAAGACTGTTGGTGCATACAATGTTATCACCTGTGACCTAGGTGATATGGGCGCTGATGCTGTTCGTTCTCTTGGCGATGCTATCAAGGATAAGGACGCAAGCGCAGTTGCTGTATTTGCAATTCATTCTGGCGATAAGCTAAACTTTATCGCAGTTTGTGGTAAGGATGCTGTTAAAAATGGCGCACACGCAGGAAAAATCCTTGGTGAGGTTAGCGCAGTAACAGGCGGCCGTGGTGGAGGACGTCCTGACAGCGCAATGAGTGGCGGTAAGGAAATTGCCAAAATCGGCGAGGCTCTAAATCTTGTAGAGAGCTTGTTAAATAAATAAACAATCCCTCCGCTTCGCAAAAGCTCAGCACCTCCCTTTACAAAGGAGGCA
>JAZNFR010000166.1:0-2188 GCA_045576055.1 Eubacteriales bacterium | reverse complement strand
TCCACCGATTTTCACGCTTTGTTGCGCTTTCGTTTTCATTTGACAAATCTAGTTATATATGATATAATATATTTAATCTTACGAAAGGAGTGATATGCGATGATTATCAAGGAGTCTGCCGAGAATTATCTTGAATCAATTTTAGTTATAAAGAACACTAAGGGCTTTGTCCGTTCAATTGATATCGCAAACGACCTTGGCGTTTCAAAGCCGAGCGTTTCTGTCGCTATGAAAAACTTTCGTGAGGAGGGCTACATTACCGTTGATGGCGACGGCAATATAGACCTAACTGAAAAGGGACTTGATATTGCAAGGCGTGTTTACGAAAGGCACGAAATAATCTCTGAGGCCTTAATGGCACTCGGTGTTAGCCGTGAGACTGCCCTTGATGATAGCTGTAAGATTGAGCATGTTATCAGTGAGGAAAGCTTTGCAAGAATTAAGGAATTTTTAAACTCAAAAAGGTAATTTTAGCGCGACACTTCAAGGGCTATTCTCTTTGTGTTGCGTTTTTCATTCAAAGGAGGGTGATAAAGTGAGTGAGGAATTAAAAAAGGACACTGCTCTTGCCGAGGTGGAGGAAACACCAAAGGCAGAGGCGCCACTTGACAAAGAGGTCGAGCCAGAGGCGCCACTATCAACAAATGAGCTTGATATTAAAGAGCCACAAGAGGCAGCTGAGCTTGAAACCAGCAACCCAGCTAAGGATGAGCCAAAGGAAGAAGCGCTTGTCTTAATAAAAGGGCTAACAAAGGACTACGGCAAGCTAATTGCCCTTGATAACATTGATTTGACAATCACTAAGGGTAAAATTATAGGCTTACTTGGACCTAACGGAAGTGGTAAAACCACACTAATTAAGATTTTATCTGGTCTTTTAACTGCAACAGAGGGCGAGGCGCTAATTGATGGCAAAAAAATAGGTGATGCAACAAAGGCTGTTGTTTCATACCTACCAGAAAGACCATATTTCAGCCCTTGGATGAGGGTTGAGGAGTGCCTTAAGTTCTTTGAGGACTTTTATAAGGACTTTGACCGTGCGCTTGCTGAAAAGATGCTAATTGACCTTGATATTGACAAGAAAAGAAAGCTACGCACTCTTTCCAAGGGTACAAAGGAAAAGGTACAGCTAATTTTAGTTATGTCAAGGCGCGCAAAGCTATATCTTCTTGATGAGCCTATTGCAGGTGTTGACCCTGCTGCACGCGACTACATTCTTGAAACTATTATTTCAAGCTACAATCGTGAGGCGACTGTTATTATTTCTACGCACCTAATCTCCGATATTGAAACAGTGCTTGATGAATATATCTTTATTAAATATGGTAAGATTATTGAGCACGGAGATGCCAAGGGCTACGAGGAAAAGAGTGGCCAAAGCCTTGACTTACATTTCAGGGAGGTGTTTAAGTATGTTCGCTAAGCTTTTAAAGTATGATATGCGCCGTTCTATGCGCGTTGGAATACCTCTTTTAATTGTGGCTGTTTGCTTAATTGTCGTTGGCATTGCAAACAACCTAGTAAGCTGTGCAGTTACTGATATTTTAACTATTGACCTTGGTGGTGGCACAGACACAGGCGCTGGCACAGGCACAAGCCCTGAGGCAGGCAGTGGACTATATGTCCTTGGAGAGCTTGTTGCCTCTATTATTATAATCACAGTTTCATTTTTAATGATTATTTCAAGGCTTGTTGACACTCTTATTTCTGTGCTTTTGCCTATAACCTTTACGGTTATGTTTATTATCAACCTTGTAAACTTCTATACCTCTCTTTTAACAGATGAGGGATACCTTTCATTTACTCTGCCGGTTAAGCCCGTTGCAATCCTTGGCTCAAAGTTTTTAAATGCAAGCATTTGGAATTTGTCCTTTGGCTTTATTGCCCTAATAGGAGTTTTAGTAACAAAAATTCCAACCTTCCTTTATTCCTTAGTTGAGTCTATTAGAGTTTTCGGCTTAAGCTGGGAAGGAATTAAGGCATTCTTTGATGGGCTTTCCGTAATTGTTGGCAAGGATGGAATAAACCCACTAAATATCATTCTTACATTCCTACTTGTGCCTGTTTTATACTTAGTTATGATACTTGCACAGCAATCATTTTTCTTCTTTACAATCTTCCTTGGCGGAGCATTAGCAAAGAAGCATAAGCTACTTGCTGGCGCAGGCTTCAGTATTGCAGGCTACTA
>JAZNFR010000165.1:0-2658 GCA_045576055.1 Eubacteriales bacterium | reverse complement strand
TCAAAATTTTAGATAACTTGTTCATAATTCTTCCTTAATAATTAAGAATTAGTTATTGTATAGACATTCTTCAATAGCGCCCTTGAATGCTTCAAGAATCATTGCGTCAACGTCGTCTGTCTTTTGAGTGAAGCAATATTGAATAAGCTTACCAACCTGGTCACGAGCCTTTGTTGAGCCGTTGAATGCAGGTGAAATGAATGCTGCATCTGCTTGCTCAAACGCACTATTGATAACTGTTGCAACGAGGTTGCCCTCGCCGTCTGCGTTCTTGAGCCAGTTAGCATATGACTTAACTTCCTTAGCGGAGTTGATAACAGGCATATAACCTGATGTCTTTGAGAATGCTGCTTGGAATTCAGGTGTTGTGCAGAGGTACTTAACGAAGATCCAAGAAGCCAAAACCTCTTGATTGTTATCAAACGTATCGTTGTCGCCTGTTTGGCTGAAGATACAGAGTGAAGGACCTTGTGAAATTACCTTTGGAGCGTCAGGATTAACCTGTGGGATTGGAGCTATACCAACCTCGAATGGGAAGTTATCGTCCTCGCCAACAGGGATTTGGTGGCTCGCACCACCTGTTGAGCCGATGCACATATAGCATGATGGCTTTGTTGGGTCTGTGTTTGTGAAGAGCTGTGATGTGTAAGCACCGTAGAGCTCTTGTGTTGTAACGTAGCCAGCTTGGTACCACTCTCTGAATTCCTTAACGAATTCACGGTTTGTTTTGTTGTTAAAGAGGAAGTGGTCGTTTCTGTCGTTTGATGTGTAAGGTGAGCCGTATTGCTCTGTCATTGTGATGAACCAGTTTGACTCGGAGTCATAGCCGAGAGGAATATCAGAGTCGTTATTTTTGTTGTCGTCTGCTTTAAGGATGTCCTTGATTCGAGCGCAAACCGTTTCCATTTCGTCCCAAGTTGTTGGAACCTTCAAGCCGTTAGCCTCAAAGAAGTCCTTATTGTAGAAGATAACCTCTGTTGACTTTGAAAGTGGCATTGTATACATTGTGCCTGCTGTATCAAATACAGTACCCTCGTTGTAGTAGGTTTGAATGAAGTCTGCCTTTTGTTCAGCTGTAAGACCGATGATTTCGCCGTCCAAGCCCTCGATTTCGATTGTGCAATCGATAAGATTGTCAAGCGGAATAACCTTCTTCGTTACGTTGTAAAGAGCAACGTGGTCAGGATAGCAATATGCGATGTTAGGCTGGTTGCCTGCTGTTAATTGCTTGTTTGTTTGGTCACGAACCTCATCATAGCCACCGATTTGTGAATGCTCGATAGTGATGTTGGGGTAAATCTCATTGAACTTTTCAATGTACAAATCAAGCACGTTACGCAAGTTTTGTCCCATTGTGTGTGAGAATGTGATTGTGATTTCTGCCTCTGTGTCAAATCCCTCTACAGGAACCTCCCAACGAACCTTCTCAGCAGTATTTGTGTTACCGCTGTTAGTGTTTGTGTCTGTGGAAGGTGTCGGGCCGCACGCTACTAATGAAAGAGCAAATACGGCAAGAAGGAGGAGTGCTAAAATCTTCTTCTTCATTTTGTTTTCCATCCTTTTAGTGTAAATTTTATTTTTAAGACTTTCGTCATTAAAACCTGTTTTATCCCTTGATACCCGATCTTGAAACGCCCTTCATAATATATTTACGAAGGAAGATAAATACGAGGAACAAAGGAATTGATACCATCGTTACCGCAGCCATCTGCTGTGGAATGTTCGCAACGCCCGTGTTTGCATCCTGAAATGCGGTACGCAAGCCGTTGGTGATAAGGTGGTATTTCTGTGGGCTAACGAGTCTTGGCCATACGTATGAGTTCCATGCGCCCATCATCTTAAGAATTGTAATTGAGATAAGAGTTGGGAGCGCAAGCGGAATCATAACCTTCCAAAGGTATTTAAGGTCACTTGTACCGTCAACCTTTGCGGCAAGATATAGCTCGTTAGGAATCTGCATAAAGTTTTGCTTTAACAGATATATGTAGAAAATACTGATAAGGAACGGAATGATAAGTACGCCGTAGCCCTGCAAGAAGTTGATAGAGTTACCCGTGGTGGTATCAACCCAGCCCCATTTTGAAACCGTAACATAGTTTGTGATTGTGAAAAGCTCACCCGGAATCATCATCGTGCCAAGGAGAACTGCAAAGAGTGTATCTCTGCCCTTGAATTGAAGACGTGCGAATACGAATGCGCTGATTACGGTAACTATAAGCGAAAGTATCGTTGAAACGACACCTACTATAACTGTGTTTTTGAAAAGATTGAAAAGTGAAGCTGCTTTTATCGCCTCGGAGTAGTTACTCCACACTATCGTTTGTGGGAACAACGTAGGAATTGGAAGCTCGTATTCCTGCACACTCTTAAGAGATGAAATAATCATCCAATAGAATGGGAAGATGATAACGAGTGCCATTGAGCCGAGGAAAAGATAAAGCAAAATTTGTGCAATAACCTTGAACACCTTTTGTGCGGAGACAACCTTCTTCAAATCCTTTTCTTGCATTGTCTTTATCTTTTTGCTTTTGGTTGGTTTTGCAGTTGGTTCTTCAGCGCTTACTGCTTGCACTTCTACTGCTTCAGCAGGCTCTTCAGTTGCTTCAACCGCTTCTAATTTCTCGTTTTGAGATTCAGACATTAAAGAAGCCCTCCTTT
>JAZNFR010000164.1:0-2961 GCA_045576055.1 Eubacteriales bacterium | reverse complement strand
GGCATTTCACCTGTACGGAAACGGTTTGCAAAGTCGTAGGTGTATGGGAGTGAATATTGTGTATAGTAGTTACACATTGTTTCAAAGGAGTTAAGAACGCCCTTTGAATCAAAGTTGATTGTCATACCATTGTTTGAATATGCCTCGTTTCCACTTTGATACATAAATGTGTATGCATCATTTTGGATACCGAGCTCCATATTATTAAATTGAAGAATAGGAAGAATTGCAAGCATATCATCCCATGTCTTTGGAACCTCAAGCTCAAGGTTTGCAAAGATATCTTCACGATAGAACATCATTGAGAATGATAAGCTATCAGGTAACGCATAAAGCTCAATACCTGTATGTCCCTCATCATTCTTCCAGTTGTATCCATATTTTGCGTCATCAAATGGATCCTTTTTCTTGTTTTGGTCTACAAGATAATGTACAGTCTTTCCATCAACAACACTTGTTGCATCATCTCTCCACAAATAGAGATCCTCTTCAACCCAGGTGTATTCTCCCTCATCCTCGAGTACGTCATTAACATCCTCGTAACCGAAGTTATAGAGAGTCAAAGGCTCAATTGCTGCCTCTGGGAACTGTTCTAAGATGTTTGTTCCATTTCTTATATCATTGTTAACAAAATCATTAAGTGGTTTAATCGCATTACGTAGCGCATAGTCAATGATTACTGTGCTTGTTTCCATGAGCGAAATTTCAGGGCCGACACCTGCAATAATAGAAGGTAACAAGGTTCCTGCTGAAATGAGCTTAATGTTAACGCCGATTTGTGTATCTGGTGTGAATTTATTTTCAATGAGGTTTCTTATGATTTGTGCTTGGTCACGTCCGGTAACAACCCAAACGTCGATTACCTTTGATGCAGAGCCATCTGATACTTCAGTGTCCATAGCATTATAGTCACCTGCGAAGGACGCGAAGAATAGCTTGATCTCAAACCAAAGAGCGTGGAAGAATCCAGCGTCTGCCTTTGGAAGCTCATCATCTCTTGATTGAAGCTTATAGTAGTCAACTTGTAGAGGTTGTGTCTTTGCGCTATTAATCCATGTACCTAATGAACCAATTTGTGATTTTAATGTTGCTAGGTTAGCAGGAATTTCCGACTCGTTTGTCGCCATCTTTTCAAGAAGCTGGTAAACCTGCTTAATTGTTGCGGTCTTTTCACCTTCACCAGTACCGCCGTCCTGTGCCTTATTCTCTGCAACCATATAGTTGTAAACAAGCTCAAGGTTTTGTGACTCGATAAGCATGCTTTCAAGAACGTGTGGCATTACACGTGTAAATCCGTATGAACGGTTAGGGTCTGGATCTGTACCTGTGAGCTTCAAAATTTCAAGGTATGCGTTATTAATTGCTGTAAGCGAATTACTTACCTGCTTAATCTGCTTACCCATTTCGCCAAGAGTCGCCTCTAGCTTTATCTCATAGGTTTTGCCCTTTTCAAAATAAAATTCAAATGTTGTATCAGCATCACCAAGGAAGCATGTTTGCCAAGAGCTTGTATATGGGAAACGGCAGTTTGCAGCCTCTTCAAACGGAACCTCTCCATTTATATATAGCTTTCTTGAAACGTACATACCACTAAGGAGTGCTTGCTTATATCTTACCGCTATTGAGTAGTAGCCTGATTCTGGAACAGTCATCGTATAGCTCATCCACTCACCAACATTTTGCCATTGCTCTTTTCCTGCAGTATTGTATTTAACTGCAGATTCGCTCTGCTTACCAGTCAAGCCACTTGTAATAGCAGAGGTTCTATCATATACAGGATACATTGTAACTGCTGAAACATTTTCTGGACCTTCTGCCTCGATAACGTTTAGGTCAACACTTACTCTATGATCCTCAACCTTGCCATAAAGAGCCTCCATATCCTTTTTATATTGGCTATATGACTTAAGGTTATCCTGTGGGCGCAATGTGATTGATTGAATGATTATGCCTTCTCTTTGTCCCTCTAAGGAAATGGTGTTTTGACCAGGCTTAATGTAGAATTCAAATGGGTACATTTCATATCCATTAGAGTCGCTTATTGCATAAGTAACCCAGCTTTGGTCTTGAAGAACTGAAGGACGGATATCGTCGCCCTTGCCATTTTCCTTTTCATTTTTGAAGGTTGGCTTTCCAGCATCATCATAGATATAGCCATATTCCCATACCTTTGAAAGCACCAAAGAACGTGCCTCAGCAAAAGGAATTTCGCCATTTAGATAGAAGATACGCTCAATAGAGTTACTTGTAGGCTTTGGATCGCCATCTAGAATGTCATCCTCCATAGCTTGAGCATACTTAATCTCAATAATGTAGTTTCCACTCATGCTTTCTGGAACATCAAAGCTCCATGTAACGGTACCATATGCGCCGATATAAACGCCACTATCGTTTCCGTCTTCGTCATCGTCAAGAGTAACGTTTTCCTTTAAACGATCCTCGTTCTCGCTCAATAGATATTCCTTGCCATCAACAACGTATATTCCGTCGAGTAGGCTGAATTGATTACCGAGCACAGGGTCAACAACGAATTCAAGAGTATCAACTAAAACATATGTAGCATTAACAGCTGTTTTTGAGCTAGTTGTTTTGCCACCAACGGTTTTATCCACTGTTTCAGTGATGTTGGCTGTTTTCTTTGTCTCGTCAATAACGATGCTTACCTCGTATTTATAGGTTGCACCATCCGCCTTAACCTCACAAGAGCCCTCATACTCTCCACCAACTGTGGCATATGAGTTTTTGCCAAGCTTAGTTAGGCTGTATTCGTTTCCATTGTAAACGAACACTGAAACTACCCCATCAACTACGGAAGCTTTACCAAGCTCCTCACCAAGCTGAGAGTAGAACGTCATATTTCCAACAGCGTTATGCTTACTTAAAACATTCTCTTTATATTCGTCATAAGAGAGTGCATTAAGAATAGCGCTTATGTCAGAAGTTGACGGTTGGGAAGACGCG
>JAZNFR010000163.1:0-1885 GCA_045576055.1 Eubacteriales bacterium | reverse complement strand
GATTTTGTAATCATAATTTCTCCTCTATAATTTTTAATAATATTAACACGATAGTTATTACAATTTTACTACATTTTTAATAAATTTTCAATATTTTTCTTTACTTTTAGTCTTATTTATGTTAAAATAATGAGGATATTTCAAACTTGTAATAAAGGAGCTAAAAATATGTACTATATCGAAAGCGTTGCTAGGGCGTTTTTCCCAAACGAAACTATCATTTCTGTTACACCACTTGGAAACGGACATATAAACTCGACCTTTTTAGTTACAACTAATATAAATAAATACACTATGCAAAAAATAAACACCAGCATCTTTAAGGATGTTGATGGTCTTATGTCAAATGTACAAGCTGTTACCCATCACATAAGAGACAATGCACGTAAAAGTGGTGAAAATCCCGAACGCGCTACTCTTCACTTCATGCTTGCACCTGATGGAAACAGATACCTTAATTATGAGGGTGACATTTTCCGTGCTTATATATACATTGACAACGCATATTCTATTGAAAAAATGGAAAATGAAGAGGATTTTTACCAAGCAGGTATTGCTTTTGGTAAGTTTGCAAACGATCTTTCCGACTTTGACGCTAACGCACTAACCGAAACTATTAAGAATTTCCACAACACAGTTTCAAGATATAATGATTTTGAAAAGGCAGTTAATGATAATATTTCTGGCAGAGCAAATGATGTTAAAGCAGAAATTGAATTTGTACGACAAAGAAAAGACTTTACACATATGTTCGTTGACAGACTTAGCGATGGTTCTCTACCTGTTCGTGTAACACACAACGACACTAAGCTAAACAATGTTCTTTTTGATAAGGAAACTAATTTACCAACAACAGTTATCGACCTTGATACTGTTATGCCAGGCTCATATCTTTATGACTTTGGCGATGCTATGCGCTCAGGCTCAACACATGCAGCAGAGGACGAAAAGGATTTGTCTTTAGTTGATTTTGACCTTGGTCTTTACGAAGCATTTACGAAGGGATATCTTTCTATGTGTAAGGATTCACTTACAGAAACTGAAATTGAGCTTCTTCCATATGCATCAATAATGCTCACTCTTGAATGTGGTATGCGCTTCCTTGGCGACCATATAAACGGAGATACTTATTTTAGAATCCACCGTGAGGGACACAATCTTGATAGAGCCAGAACTCAATTCAAGCTCGTTTCATTAATGGAACAAAACATTGACAATATGAGAGCAATCATAGAAAAATATTTATAAAAAGTTAAGCCGTTCAAAATTGAACGGCTTTAATTATTAAAAAAGCTCAAGGCAAAATGCCCTGGGCTCTTTTTATGTGTCGCTTGTCATACTTCTTTTAAAGAAAACTATTGATAAAACAGCGCTTACAAGTAGAAATATCATAATTGGTATAGTTCCAAGCTTGGCAACACTGTCAAACTGATAAACCTCTCCAAAGCTATTTAAGGAGGCAGTAGCTACTCTGCCAATATAAACCGATGGGTAAAATGGTAAAAGCCTGCAAATAAGCTCAAATTTTCCCATTGCCTCAATAGGCATCCAGCATCCTCCCAAGATACCTGCCACGTTAATAAAGAGTGAGCAAACACCTGGTGCCGACTTATCACTAAAGAGTATGCCAAACAAGATTCCTAAAAAAACACAAATAAGAAGCACGGGAAGTTGGCTTAGTACCATAAGTATAATTCCTGTAAATGATACAAATACAGTTTTTGCTATTAAAGAAATAATTATACCGCAAATAATGCAGGTGAATGTTTGCATAGTACCAATTATGATTCCCACAAAAAAGTAGCCTAAAATAAAGTGGTATGGACGCATTGGAGTTGAATATAACCTTTTTAGGAAGAAGGTTTGTCTGTCCTTTGAAACTATT
>JAZNFR010000162.1:0-1769 GCA_045576055.1 Eubacteriales bacterium | reverse complement strand
GCTTTTTGGCTTGGATGTGTCAGTCGCACTGCTGCGAAAACTTTAATTTGACAATGAACATCTTTGCGCATAATGAAATGCAGGAACCGAATTATTTCGCTGTGAGAGCAGAAAAAGGCGGCTTATTATTCTTTTTCTGCTGTTTATAGAAAGAATCTCCCGCGATACAATAGGGACATAAAGGAAATGTATGGTTCGAAAGGAGCATTGGATATGAATAAATTTTGCAGATAATTGGAAATACCCAAATTCAGATAAGAAATAAGGTGAACTACTATGTTCAAATTTTTAGATAATATAGATCACAACTTATATGAGCGTTACTTGACCTTGGAGCGCAATATCAAGGCTCGGAGCAATTCGTTTTACGATTCCTATCTTGATTTGCAGGAACATTTTGTAAAGCTCGTTTTAGCGGAGCAGGCTTCTGAGATAAAGGTTCAAGAAACCTGCGGTGCAATCCTTCGCAAGGCAGAGGTGAAGGCTTACTTTATGGAAACCTTTCAAATCGACGAATACACCTACAACAAGCTGCAGGACTATACCCTCAAAGTTAATGCGCACAAGCACAAGGGAGAAAAGACTGTTCAGATAGAAACGATTGTCAACTATCTACGCGTATTCTATAATGCAGCTTCGGCATATGCAAACAGCAAGGCTATTGATGCGGACGGCTTTGATGTCAACTATTACATATCCATTTTTGGCATCTTTGAAAAGGAGAACTCCGAGCTTCGATGTGAGATGCAGCAATTAAAAGAAGAACTTGCCACCTCGGTAGAAGAAGGCAAGTTGAAGGATAGCGATATTGCAACGTATCAAGGTTTGCTTTCCAGGTCAGAGCTTGATAAGTTGTCTTTGGAGGAGCAAAACACCGAGCTGCATAAGCAGATCAGCAAGTTAAAGGATATCAAGCTTTCTTCGATGGAGGACAAGCTTAATCGCACAATTGAAATGCTTCTTTCTTTGCAAGAGTCCGTGGTTGAAAATCGCGCCGTTTCTTATGCGGTAGGTGATACTATTTGCGGAAGCGAGAGGTTCAAGGCATACGTTGAGAAAGCTAAAGAGGAATTAATCAATGGAAAATAAATCAATATACGACCAACTTGATGAAATTAACGAAAAGCAAGATGAGATACTTGAGGCTGTAAATCATAGAACACCTTTAAGCAGAAATGCCACGGTCAATATAGATCTTACAAAGGCAACGAATGCGGCGTGCGAAAGTATCGTCAAAAACGCGATTCGAGTTTGGCGGTATCACGGAGAAAAGAGTGATTTTAGGCGCGAAACAAACAAAATAAAAAAGCGTGGTATTATTCTCATAATTATACTGCTTATTCAAATTGCCCTTCCATTCTTTTTAATTACTAAACCTCATTATTGGATTTTCGCAACAATTAATGCTGGCGTTTGTGCAGGTTATGGTGTTTATAGCGGATATAGGTTTTTCAGAAAAAGAAAATACGAAGAACCTTACGGGCGTAAATGTGAATTTTGGCAACGTAATGATTACGATGACAATGGGATTGCGATAATCACGGAAGATAAATTATTATTTAAGTTGTTTAAAATTTTAACTTTAATAATTCTTCCAATAATTTCAATAGTGCTATTTATTTCTTCCAATTTGTTCCCACTTCAATTGATTTGCCCAATCTTATTAGGCACTTCAGTGCCAATAGCAACGACTTTAGAAAGCGGATTAGGATATATTCTTTACTTTATTTATGGAGATAATCAAGTCCCATATGACCATTTAAAAGGTT
>JAZNFR010000161.1:0-7341 GCA_045576055.1 Eubacteriales bacterium | reverse complement strand
GATAGCTATACTTTAAAAGCAATTAACTTAAATAAAGCTTATGAAGAATAAAAAAGAACCGAGATTATCTCGGTTCTTTTTATTTTGTAGGTGAATCCTTTTCCTTGTTTAGATTCTCTTTTGCAACAACTAGCATAAGCTTGATTCGGTTTTCTTGGTTAACTCTAGTAGCACCTGGGTCATATTCAATATCAACCACATTAAGTCGTGGGTCAATTCTTCTAACCTTGTTTATCATTCCTTTTGCCGCAACGTGGCATGGAAGACATCCAAATGGTTGAACAATAACTATATTTTCATATCCAAGGTCGGCAAATTCAAGCATTTCTGCTGCTAAATACCAGCCCTCACCCATGCTGTTTCCGATTCCAATAACACCCTTGGCGCGTTTTTTGAGGTCGTTAATACGTTCAGGTGCAACGAAGTTAGGGTTTTCTTCAATTGCTGAAATTAGAATGTTTTCCATTCTAAACATATATTTCATAGCAATATTTAAAATAGTCTTTTTAATTTTGCTGCCACCGTAAAGCCTTAAATCCTCGAGCGCTCCGTTGGTTTTGTAAATTCCAAAGCCTAAAATACTTGGAACATATACCTCACAATCCTGTTCTGCCAAGAACTTTTCCAAATGATTGTTTCCATTAGCTGAATATTTGAGGTAAAGCTCTCCAATCACGGCAACCTTAACCTTTGGTGTTTTTTCTATTTTTATTGATGCAAAATCATCGGCGATAGCCTTTAAATTTCTCTTGATAGCACGGGAAGAAAAGCCTTTACCCTTTGAGAATCCGTCGCCAAGAGCCGTTGCCCACTTGTCAATCATAGCATCGGTATCGCCCTTGTTTACCTCATATGGACGCACTTGATTGCTTACAATCATAATCATATCGCCATAAATAAGGCCAGCAAGCGCCATAAGCAAGGACTTAGGTGTTAGGTCGACACCACTATTTAATTCAAGCCCCCAAATGTTTGCAGAAATAAAAGGAACATTGGGGTATCCAGCCTTTTCAAACGCCTTACGCATTAGGTTGATGTAGTTGCTGTCACGACAGCCCCCACCAGACTGTGTAATTACCATTGCAACCTTGTCAGGGTCATATTTGCCACTTTTCATAGTAGCAAGCATTTGTCCTGTCGTTAGCATTGCTGGGTAACACATATCGTTGTGTAGATACTTAAGAGCAAGCTGTAAAACCTCAGGCCCTTCATTTTCCATAATTTCAATTTTAAAGCCCTGTCGTAGAAGAATAGGCTTCAAAATCTTAAAATGAATAGGAGCCATACTAGGAGAGAGAATAGTGTAGTCTTTTTTCATTCTTTTAGTGAACTTGACTCTTTTTCTGTAATGAGATAGCTCGTTAGACATTACCATCCTCCTTGCTCTTTTGTTCAATTGCCGCAATCAAGCTTCTTAAACGAATCTTGATAGCGCCGAGGTTTGTAACCTCGTCAATCTTAATTTGTGTATATAAGTTTCCGTGAAATTCGAGAAGACTTCTTACCTCATCTGTTGTAAGCGCATCAAGACCACAGCCAAAGGAAACTAGATGAATAAGATGCATATCCTTTTGGGTTGAAACGTACTTAGCAGCAGAGAATAGTCTTTGGTGATATGTCCATTGGCTCAAAATATTTACGTTGAATCTAGGAACAAAGCTTGCAACAGCGTCCTCAGAAACAACGGCAAAGCCAAGGGCAGAAATTAGTCTGTTAATTCCGTGGTTGATTTCGGGGTCAGCGTGGTAAGGTCTACCGGCTAATACAATCGTTCTTTTTCCTTGACGTCTTGCGTCATCAACAATACGTTTGCCCTCTAGAAGAATGTCCGCCATATAGCTATCATATGCGAAATAAGCCTTTTTACAAGCTCTATTTATTTCTCTTGAGGAGAACGAGCCGAAATGCTTTTCAAGAACAACCTTTATATGCTTAGGGAAATCCTTTCTCATATGTGGGCCAACATACTCATTTACATATTTTATTTTGCCGAAATTAAGGGTGTTAGCCTCAATAACCTCTGGGTATCCAGCAATTACTGCACAGTTATAGCAGTTTCTTGCCTTTTGCTCATTAAAGTTATATGTAAGGCAAGGATAAAATATAGTGTCCACGCCCATTTCGATAAGCTTTTGAATATGTCCGTGCACAAGCTTAGCAGGGAAGCAAACGGTATCAGATGGAATAGTGCTTTGACCCTTCAAATAAAGCTTTCTATTTGAAAAACCACTCATTTTAACGGTAAAGCCAAGCTCTCTAAAGAACGTATTCCAAAATGGATACAATTCGTACATATTAAGCCCCATAGGAAGACCGATAACACCGCGAGTGCCATTTCCCTCAGGGAAAGAAGCAAGCTTTTTAAGCTTGTATTCATAAAGGTCAAGGGATGAATCCTGTGCCTTGTTAGTAACAGGCTTTTCGCAGCGGTTTCCACCGATATACTTGCGTCCATTGCCAAAATCATTAACTGTCAAATGACATTTGTTGTTACAGCCATTGCATGTAACATTTTTTATTGAATATGTAAAGCCCTTAAGCTCCTCATATGAAAGAATACCAGATTGCTTTGATGTGCTGGTTTGCTTAGCATAAAGTGCAGCACCATAAGCACCCATCATACCCGCAATATCAGGGCGAATAACATGGGTTCCAACCTCTTGCTCAAATGCACGTAAAACAGCGTTATTTAGGAATGTACCGCCTTGAACAACTATCTTTTTACCAAGCTCCTCAGCTGAGTGAACACGGATAACCTTGTAAAGCGCATTTTTAACAACGCTAATTGAGAGTCCTGCTGAAATATTTTCAACAGTAGCACCCTCCTTTTGTGCTTGCTTAACGGAGGAGTTCATAAATACAGTACAGCGTGAGCCTAAATCAACAGGCTGCTTTCCAAAAAGTCCTAGGTTTGCAAACTCATCAATAGGGTAGCCAAGTGCACTAGCAAATGACTGTAAGAATGAGCCACATCCGGAGGAGCAAGCCTCGTTTAGGAATATATTATCTATTGCACCGTTACGCACCTTGAAGCATTTCATATCCTGTCCACCGATGTCGATAATAAATTCAACATCAGGCATAAAATATTTTGCCGCAGTAAAGTGTGCAACTGTTTCAACAACACCAACGTCAATACCCAAGGCGTTTTTCATCATATCCTCGCCATAACCAGTAACAGCACTTGATACGATTTTTACATCTGGATATTTTTCGTACATTTCGATAAGAGTATCCCTAACGACGTCAATTGGCTTTCCTTGGTTTGACTGATATTTAGAAAAAATAATAGAGCCATCGCTATCGGTTAAAATAACCTTTAATGTAGTAGAGCCAGAGTCGATTCCAAGATATGCCTCCCCGGAATAAGGAATGCCTTCCTTTCTAGGAACACAGTGTTCATTATGACGTGCAATGAACTCGTCATATTCCTCTTGATTTGCAAAAAGAGGCTTAAGAGATGTGTCTGCGATTAAATCAGACTTTTGACCAATAAGGTCATATGCCTTTTGTAAATCCACCTTCTCCTCAGCATAGTAAGCTGCACCTAAGGCAACAAAAACAAGAGAATCCTCTGGGCATACACCTTCACACTTAAGAGTCTTGTCAAATGCACGGCGAAGCTCAGTAAGGAAGGTAAGAGGTCCACCAAGATAAACTACATTACCCTCAATAGGATGTCCTTGGGCAAGTCCTGTAAGGGTTTGGTTAACTATTGCATAAAAAATGCTGGCAGAAATATCTTCCTTTCTTGCACCTTGGTTAAGAAGTGGTTGAATATCTGTTTTTGCAAAAACTCCACAGCGTGAAGCTATTGAATATATTTTTTCGTAATTTTTGGCAAGGTCGTTCATTTCGTCAGGTGTAATTTGCATCAAGCTCGCCATTTGGTCAGCAAATGCGCCAGTACCACCGGCACAGGTGCCGTTCATACGAACCTCCAAATTGCCCTTTAGGAAAAGGATTTTTGCGTCCTCACCACCAAGCTCTATAACAACATCAGTATCGGGCAAACGATGGTTGATTGCAACCTTAGTTGCATAAACCTCTTGTACAAATGGGATTTTCGCCCACTCAGCAAGGCCCATACCGGCAGAGCCAGAAACCGAGCAAATTACAGGCTCGGTTATATTAAATTTATCAATAAGTCCCTTTATTACCTCACGGGTTTTCTCCGTGATCATAGCAAAGTGACGTTCATAGCTTTTGTGAAGAAGTTTACCTTCATCGTCTAGAACAACGCATTTTATAGTTGTTGAACCTATATCAATACCTATTCTCATGGTTTCCCCCTTCTTACTGAATTCGTTTCATGTGACTGAGATATCTCGCTCCTATTTTGGACCATTCAAATCCTAAATTCTTAAGCTCCTTTACAGTGAACTCGTTGCTTATAGGAATATTCTTAGATGTCGATGCAATTGAGTTGTAGAACGAAAGAACAGCAACGTCCTTGTCGGTAATTGATTCTCTAAGTGATTGCTCAAAGGTTTCGTGTGATACCTTTTTAATACGACGTCTTAAATATTTTTTCTTGATTGTCTCAACTGTAAAGAGCTGAGGATGGTAAAGGTTATATATGTTGTTAACTCTATTGTATAGAGCAAGTCTTACGTATGCAACAGCACACTCGTCAACAGGTGTAAAGTCGATAGGGTATTCAGCAAGCTCCTTGCTGTATTTTCCTACCTTCAAAAGACCTCTAAAGCGACCTAAGAAGCCGTTGTCTTGAGCGTTCTTTTGGAATCTTCCGTCTGACATTCTCCATGTAAGGTTACCAATACGGAAAATGTTAGCCTTAAGGCCAGATTGTCTTGCTAAAAGAACAACCTCCTCAGCCTTATATTTTGAGTGAATGTATACGTTTTGAATATGGTTTTGTCCGATATCAAGGCTAAATTCGTCAAACTTAGCGTTCGGATTCTTTTGCTCAACAGTACCAGAGCCGTGAACACTCGCGGTTGAAGTGTGTTGAAGAACAGCACCGGAGCGCATACAGAAATCAACTACGTTTTGGGTACCGATAACGTTTGTGCGCTCAAAGTCCTCGTAGTGACCTGCGTGGCTAACGTTAGCAGCAGTATGGATAACCATATCAACCTTTTTTAGTAGTGTTTCGTATTCTTCATCAGATAGGCCAAGCTTAGCTTCTCTTATATCACCTATTTTAACCTTATATCTAAAATATTCGTGCTCACTTGGGAAATAATAGCGAAGCACTTCCTTTAATTTAGCATCACTACGTACAAGGCAAATTACGTGCATTTTTCGCTTGAGAAGCTCACGCAAAATATGAGAGCCTAAAAATCCAGTTGCACCAGTTAAAAGAACGTATTTTGTATCAACATTATGTAAAACGTCAGGATTGTGCCTAATTAGTTCATTAACATTTATGTGGTTTTCAGCAACGGATTCCTTGCGCTTAATAGCAAGTAAAACCTTTTCAAGCTGCTCAGCTGTTGGGTTTTCATAAATCTCTTGGGCAGGAACACCAATAAGTGCAGCCGCCTCAAACGCTGCTAAGCTAAAGCCACCAAGGTCAAAGAAGTCGTCCTTGATACCTATGTTTTTGCGACCCAAAACATTTTCAAACGCAGCAATAATGTTCTTTTGCTCCTCAGTTGTTGGTGGAACATATACAACAGCCTTGTTTGTAACAATTTCCTTAATCATTTTGATAGCCTCGGAGCGCTTAATCTTCATGGTTGTTGTTTTTGGGAAGTCCCTTGCAATAAAGTCAACAGATACAATTCTTTTATATGATGGAAGAGTAGCATTTATCTGCTTAACGTTTAATCTGATATTGTTAACTAGATTGTTGTCGTTAATATCATTTGGTTGAATAGCAGCGCAAAGCTTACCATTATCCTCATAAACCATAACGTCCTTTATGCCGTCAATTGTTACAAGATGAGCTTCAAGCTCCTCGGGATAAATATTTTTACCATTATCAAGAATAATTAAGTTCTTTGAACGGCCAGTGATATATAAATATCCTTCCTCGTCAAAGTATCCAAGGTCACCAGTGCGTAGCCAACCGTCTTTTGTAAATGATTCGTCAGTTGCGTGCCAGTTTTTGTAGTAGCCAAGCATAACGCCAGAGCCCTTAACTAAAATTTCACCATTTTCGATTTTAACATCCATATAGGAAACAGGCTTACCAACTGAACCAAATCTATTTGATTTGGGGTAGTTAGCAGAGATAAGAGGTGCACATTCTGTAAGACCATAGCCTTGATACATATTTATACCAAACTCATCAAAAGCCTTTGCAATTTCTAGACGCAAGGCAGCACCACCAACAATAACGTTGGTTAAGTTTCCACCAAATTTTTCGTGAAGGCTCTTATATAAGCTTCTTTTTGCATCTATACCAAATAGCCTTAAGAAACGATTAATCTTTTTCGCCAAAGCGATTTTACGCTTGTTTTTGCCACTTGAAATACCGTCCATAATCTTCTTATAAAATACCTCAGCAATAGTAGGTACAACAAGAATAACGGATGGCTTAAATCTATTAAGATTTGAAACTATATTTTCAATCTTATCATTTATGCAAACAGTAGCACCACAGTAGAGAACACCGAGGTTGTCAACGGTAAGCTCAAATGTATGGTGAATTGGCAAAACTGACATAACGACAGGCGCCTTTTTTCTAAGATTTTGGGTGTAGTCCATTCTATAAATATCGTTTATGTTTGAAACGATATTCTTTTGGCTAAGCATAACGCCCTTGCTAACGCCAGTTGTACCAGAGGTAAATAGAATTTCAGCTAAAGCGTTCGGGTCAATGCTAGGAAGGGTAGTAGGCTCAGTACGAAGAATCTCACGGAACTTGATTCCTGAAAAGCTTACAATTGTATCAACCTTATTGTCAGCATTTTCAATATCGTGAATCATGGTTTCAAATTCCTCGGAAAGGAATACCATATCAACATCACCCATAACCAAAAGGTTGAGAATTTCATTCTTAGATAGCATCTTATCAATTGGAATAACTACATTTGCGCTACATGTAACACCTAAAAAGGTAGTAACCCAGTGGTAGCTGGATGAGCCAATAATAGCTACATGCTTTCCTTGCTTTTCGTTTTTAACAAACCAAGAAGCAATAGCATCAACGTCCTTTTTTAAATCCTTAAAGGTTTTGCTAACAACAGTATCCTCAACGATATATTTGTAAGCATCTTTTGTGCCATATACTTTTGCGATTTCGTTAACGTATTCTTGTAAATCGACAAGCATTTTGTTCATATTTTTAAACTCCATTTTAAACTGAAAAATAGTGGCCATACAAAGTCAGTTTATATTATACTATTAAATTTACAATATTACAATAAT
>JAZNFR010000160.1:0-2639 GCA_045576055.1 Eubacteriales bacterium | reverse complement strand
GGTCTGCCCATTCCCAAATACAACCACCTATGAATTGTGGATATTTATACATGAGCTCCATATATTGCCATACATCGCCCGGGCCATTACCCATTGCGTGAGAGTATTCACAAAGGAAATATGGTATATTAAAACGTCCATTTTCCATAAATTCCTTTATTTGACCAAGCGATGGATACATATGAGAAGCAACATCAACCTTTTTAATTCCCTCATCGAACCAAGTAGCGGATTCAAAGTGAACAAGACGTTTTTGATCTACTGATTTTAAGTAATCTGACATCGCACCAAAGTTTGGTCCATATCCACTTTCGTTACCAAGTGACCACATAATAACTGATGTTTGGTTTTTATCGCGCTGATATGTACGAGCAATTCTTTCAACGTGCTCCTTTTCCCATTCAGGACGATTAGCAGGCCAAGCAAGTGGCTCCATATCATAGCCATATCCAACATTAGCTTTTCTGCGCACAAATCCATGTGCTTCCATATCACATTCAAGAATTACGTAAATACCAATTTCATTACAGTATTCAAGGAATTTTGGATGTGGTGGATAGTGTGATGTTCTTATGGCATTGCAATTCAAGGATTTAATGAGCTCAACATCACGCTTCATCTCATCATCTGTCATACACCAGCCCTTACCATACATAGTGTCGTGGTGATTTACACCTTTAATTTTTACTGGTTTTCCATTAATTAAAAGCTCATGCTTTGAAGAAACCTTGATATCGCAAAATCCTATTTTTTGCTCAATTTTTTCACCATTATATTCAAGCACAATGTTGTATAAGTATGGCGTTTCTGCTGTCCAAGGCTTGGGGCTTTTTACGTTAAATTCGCACACATCCCCGACCTTTTCACCCAAAAGTGTGTCATGATCGTAAAGCTTTACTATCGCGTTTTTATCTGATTTAACAATAATTTTTTTGTTGTTTTCAGTTGTTACGTGATAATCAGTAATATGATTCTTAGGACGAACCAAAAGATAGATATCACGGAAAATACCATTATATCTAAACATATCTTGGTCCTCAATATAGGAGCTACAGCACCATTTGTAAACATTAATTCTGATTTTGTTTTTGCCTTGTCTTAATTGCTTTGTTATATTAAATTCAGCTTGCAAATGGCTTCCTTGAGTAAAGCCAACATACTTGCCGTTGACATAAATAACAGCACAAGTAGCAACACCCTCTAAAACAAGATAGTATTCCTTTGTTTTTCTTGGAATTTCAATTTCCTTTTCATACATACCCATTGGATTGATGTTAGGAACATAAGGTAAATCGCAAGCAAACGGATAGTTTATATTTGTATAGTTTGGATCCTCGTAACCGAGCAATTGCCAACAGGATGGAACATCTATTTCGTCCCATTTTTCTGGCTCAGTTGCCAAATCACTGTTTGCAAAATATGCAAAATTCCATTTGCCATTTAGAGAAATACATTTTGCTACTCCCTTAGGTATGTAATAGCTTCTTGGTTCTTCTCTGTTTTCGCTTGTTTTTAGTGGGTTTTCATAAAATCTCATAATGAGCTCCTTGTACTAAAATTATCAATATAATTTTAGCATATTTTAGGTTTAAAAGTCAACAAATATCTTTACTTTTTACGTGTGTTATGATAAAATAAGACAAGAAATCCTTGAAAGGAGTTTTTTATGAGAACAGTTTTTATAACAGGCGGTAGTCGAGGCATTGGCGCCGAGGCTGTACGCACTTTCAAAAATAAAGGCTATAATGTTGCTTTTACCTATTATAAATCAGGAGAACAAGCACTAGGTTTAGCTAAAGAAACAGGCGCGCTTGCTATTTTCTGTGATGTTTCCAATAGTGAGGCTGTTAATTCTGCTATTAAGGTTGCCAAGGAAGCATTTGGAAGCATTGATATTCTAATAAACAATGCAGGAATTGACGAATTTGCTCTCTTTACCGACATTACTGATGAAATGTGGCATAAAATGATTGACACAAACCTTTCAAGTGCATTTTTTGCTTCTCGCTCTGTATTACCTGATATGATTAACAAAAAAGATGGCATAATTATCAACATTTCCTCTATGTGGGGAGAGGTTGGTGCATCTTGTGAGGTACATTACTCCGTTTCAAAGGCTGGGCTAATAGGACTAACTAAAGCTCTTGCTAAAGAGGTTGGACCCTCAGGCATTAGAGTAAACTGCATTACCCCTGGTGTTATCGACACTGATATGAACAAAAACCTTTCAAAAGAGGATTTAGAACAGTTAAAAATCGACACTCCCCTTGGTAAAATCGGAAAAACGGAAGATGTAGTTAACGCGATTTTGTTCTTGGCAGATGATTCTTCTCGCTTTATTACCGGACAAGTTTTAGGTGTTAATGGTGGCTATATAATATAAAAAATCGCAAGCAAATGCTTGCGATTTTTATTTATTCTTCTCTTTTCTTTTGCGCAAGCTCGTTGAGTGAGCTACGCATTGTACTGGCAACGTGCTTTGTTTCACCCATGCTTTTTTCAGTTGACTTTTCAATCACCTTAACATCGAGTAAATTTTCGCCTTTGTGTGTTAATTCCACCTTATCCATATAAACAAGGCTTTTATATTCGCTTTTAGTTGTCTTCAGTTCAATTTTTTCATTTTCTCAAGTCGGAGG
>JAZNFR010000159.1:0-20918 GCA_045576055.1 Eubacteriales bacterium | reverse complement strand
CGATTCAAGAATAGATTTCAATAAGGATATTCTTAATCTTTCGCCTTCAAAGTTTGAAAAATACAACCTTTGTCCCTTTTCCTTCTTCGGAAGCTATCTTTTGGAGCTGAAGGAAAAAAAGCAGAACGAATTTTCTTTATCGGCATAGGTGGCGTTAGCATGAGTAGCCTAGCAACCTATATGCACTTCAAAGGATATAAAATTTACGGATATGACAAGGAACGCACAGAAGAATGTCAAAAGCTTGAAGCTATTGCGAAAATAAAATACTACTCTACCCCCGACCGAGTAAGAGATATGGATTTGGTGGTTTATACACTAGCAATTGATGAAAACAATTTTGAATATAAAATGGCAAAAAAGTTAAAAATACCGACACTCTCTCGCGCAAATTTGCTTGGATACATAATTTCAACGTATAAAAAAAGCATTGGTATTGCTGGCACTCATGGAAAAAGCACAACCACCTCTCTGCTTGGAAAAATTTTTGATTATGCTGGGCTTTTTCCAACAATTTTTTCAGGTGCGCATATGAAAGATTTTGGAGGCGCCTTGCATTTGGGTAAGGACGACTATTGCATTTTTGAAGCATGTGAATATATGAATTCATTTTTATATATGTCACCTAATGAGCTGGGAATATTAAATATTGAATACGACCATCCAGATTTTTTTAAATCTATTGATGAGGTTGAAATTTCCTTTAAAAAGCTATCAAAAAAAGCTAATAAGCTATATTTGAACGCCGATGACATAGTTGTAAAAGGAATAAGTGGTCATAACGTAGTGCGCTACGGAATTGAAAATGATGCAGACTATAAGGGTATTATAGAAAGCGATGGCTTTTCGGTGATTTTTGGTGGTAATTCAATAGCGAGATGCAAGACAAAATTCAAAGGAAAGCATTTAATATATGATTTTCTTTGTGCGTTTGCGATAGCACACCAAAACGGCATTTCAGAATCGGTTATTTGCAATGCAATTAGTGAATTTCAAGGGCTAAAAAGAAGACTTGAATATGTAGGTAAAACAGACACGTCCCTGCCTGTTTTCGAAGATTACGCCCATCATCCAACTGAAATTAGAGCAACTATTTCATCTCTTTTAGAAATGGGCTATAAAAGAATTTTTTGCGTCTTTCAGCCGCACACTTTTTCTAGAAGCTATTATTTGTACAATGAATTTTGCTCTGCCTTCAAGGGCGTTTATAAGCTATATTTTTTACCGACCTTCAAAGCGAGAGAGCAAAACATTTTTATGCTTGATGAGGAGGATTTTGCAACAAACTCAGGTGGTGAGCTTCTTTCTAGCTTTGAAGAGTTAAAAGAAAAGGCTATGACTACTAGCGCAGATGTTATTTTACTTCTCGGCGCTGGTGACATTACTAATTTCAAAAAATATTTATAATTTTGCGCTTTTTATTTACTTTTTTCCTTGCGTGTGCTATAATATTTGCGAAATCTTTTTGCGCAGGGAGGGTATATGGAGCAGTATTCACAGCTTTATAGTGTTTATGACGCACTAAATGAATCGTTTGATTATGATAATTTGGCTGATTTTTTGAACAATATAATCAAAGAAAATGAAAAAACAAATACCGCTTTGGTTTTGGACCTTGCCTGTGGGACCGGAAAGCTAACCTTTAAGCTGCGTGAGCGTGGGTATGATATGACTGGAATTGACCTGTCAAGTGGAATGCTTTCGATGGCGCAGGAATATGCCATAAACAACGGAATAAATGATGTTTTATTCCTTTGTCAGGATATGACTGAATTTGAGCTATATGGCACAGTTGATGCTTGTGTTTGTACGCTTGATAGCATAAATTATTTAACAAAAATTAGCGATGTAAAAAAATGCTTTTCGCTTGTCCATAACTATCTTATCCCCGATGGAGTGTTTGTTTTTGATATAAATACGCCATATAGATTCAAAGAGGTCTACGGGAATAACGATTTCATTTTAGAGAACGATGGCTCTCTTTGTGCTTGGCAAAACGAGTATAACGATAAGACAAAAATTTGCAAGTTTTACTTAAGCATTTTTGAGGAACAAGTTAATGGCTCGTATGTGCGCTTTGACGAGATTCAAAAAGAAAAGTGCTACTCAAAAAAACAAATTTGCAATGCTCTTTTAGAGTGTGGCTTTGAAATTCTCACCATTTATGGTGATACTAACAAAAAAGATTCCGAAGATACCGATGAAAAATGGTATTTCGTTGCAAGATGTAAGAAATAATTTTATAAGAGGTTTTTAATGTCTAAGATTTTACGCGCAATGACAAGAGACGGCAGCGCCCGTGCTTATGTTATAAATTCAACCGATATTGTTAATAAGGCGATTAGCTACCACAAAACTGCGCCAACTGCTACTGCTCTTTTAGGCAGACTTTTAACTGCTTCCAGCGTTATGGGAACTATGCTTCCCGAGGATGGTTGTACAATGACTGTTGCAATTAGAGGCAATGGAATTGCTGGCACTACCCTATGTACTGCTGACTATTGGGGAAATGTTAAGGGCTACATTCAAAACCCATCTGCGGATTTGCCACTAAAGCCAAACGGAAAGCTTGATGTTTCTGGAATTGTTGGTGGTGGAATTCTTTCCGTTTCTAAGGACGTTGGCGATGAAGTGCCATTTAACGGTAATGTTGAGCTTGTTTCTGGCGAGGTTGCTGAGGATATTACAAGCTACTATGCAACAAGTGAGCAAACACCGACACTTTGCGCCCTTGGAGTTCTAGTTGATACCGACTATTCTTGTCGCGCATCTGGTGGAGTTATGATTCAGCTTCTTCCTTTCGCCGATGAGGAGGTTATTTCTCAGCTTGAGAAAAATGCGCCCTTGCTAAACAACGTTTCTGCTATGTTTGATAGAGGAATGACAAACGAGGAAATTTTAAAGGTTGCATTAACCAATATTGAATTTGATATTTTCGACGAGCTTGACGTAGACTATAAATGCAACTGCTCACGTGAGCGTACTGAAAAAGCTCTTATTTCAATCGGCAAAAGCGAGGCTGAAAAGGTACTCGACGAGCAAAAGGGCGAGGGCAAGGATTACATCGAGCTTTCGTGCCATTTCTGCGACAAAACATACAAGTTTACAAAAAACGATATAGACAAGCTATTTGATAAATAAAAAATGAGCGATATCGCTCATTTTTTATCAAAAAAACCGAAGGAGGACGATATGAGCGGATTTGTTTTAAAAAGCGAATATAAGCCAACGGGCGACCAGCCAGCTGCAATAAAAAAGCTAACCGATGGCGTTTTACGTGGTGAAAAAATGCAAACCTTGCTTGGTGTTACTGGCTCAGGAAAGACCTTTACTATGGCAAATATCATTAAGAATCTAAATCGTCCTACTATTATTTTAGAGCCAAACAAGACCTTGGCGGCTCAGGTTTGCTCCGAAATGCGTGAGCTTTTTCCCGACTCTGCTGTTGAATATTTTGTTTCATACTACGACTATTATCAGCCTGAAGCATACATCCCTGGAAAGGATATGTATATAGAAAAGGACGCCTTGGTTAACGAGGAAATAGACAAGCTACGCCACAGTGCGACAAGCTCACTTTTTGAGCGACGCGACGTTATTATAGTTGCTAGTGTTTCGTGCATTTATTCTCTTGGTGACCCCAACGAATATCACAATATGCTAATAGATTTGCGCGAGGGAATGGAGATTTCTCGTGATGCCTTGGTGCGCAAGCTCATTAGTCTAAGCTATGAACGCAATGATGTCAATTTTGTGCGTAACAAATTCAGAATACGTGGGGACGTGGTTGAAATTTTCCCATCCTCCTCAAGTGATAAGGCTGTTCGCGTTGAGTTTTTTGGCGATGAAATTGACAAGCTTTGCGAAATTAACACATTAACTGGAGAGGTTTTAAGACACCTTTCCTACACCGCTATTTTCCCTGCTAACCACTATGTTGTTTCTGACGACAAAAGAGAGGCAGCGCTTGCCCAAATTTATAACGAAATGGTTGAAAGGGTTGAATATTTTAAATCACAAAACAAGCTTTTAGAGGCGCAAAGAATCGAGGAAAGAACGAAATACGATATTGAGATGCTTCGTGAAATAGGCTTTTGCTCTGGCGTTGAAAACTATTCACGTATTCTCTCCGGTCGTGAGCCGGGCTCTACCCCATACACTTTGCTTGATTATTTCCCCGATGATTATATTATGTTTATTGACGAGAGCCACGTTTCAATTCCTCAGGTTCGTGGAATGAGTGGTGGCGACCTTGCAAGAAAGCGAAATCTTATAGATTTCGGCTTCCGTTTGCCATCTGCGTATGACAATAGACCTCTCAAATTCGAGGAGTTTTTATCAAAGCTAAATCAAACTATTTTTGTTTCAGCGACTCCTGCTGAATTTGAAAGACAAAACTCCACATCGTTTGCCGAGCAGCTTATACGTCCAACCGGACTTGTTGACCCAACAATTGAGATTCGACCTATAAAAACACAGGTTGACGACGTTATGGGTGAAATCAAATTGCGTGCGGAAAAGGGAGAACGAGTTCTTGTCACTACCCTGACCACCAAAATGGCAGAGGATTTGACTGATTATCTAAACGCAAACAATTTAAAGGCGAAATATATTCACCACAATGTAGATACTATTGAACGAATGGAAATCATAAGAAGTCTTCGCTTAGGCGAGTTCGATGCACTTGTAGGAATCAACCTTTTGCGCGAGGGACTTGATATTCCAGAGGTTTCTCTCGTTGCCATTTTGGATGCCGACAAAGAGGGTCTTTTCCACTCGGAAACATCTCTAATTCAGACAATTGGACGTGCTGCACGTAATGCCGAGGGAAAGGTCATTATGTATGCGGACGTAATTACACGCTCTATGGAGCGCGCGATAAACGAAACCAACCGTCGTCGCGACATTCAAATGCGCTATAACGAGGAAAACGGCATCGTGCCAAAAACCATCAAAAAGGGCGTATACGATATTATCGACCTTGGTAAAAAGGCAGAAAAATCAAAGACAAAAATGTCTAAAGAGGACAAGGAAAAGCTTATTGCCGAGCTTACAAAGGAAATGCGCTCAGCCTCTGCTAAGCTGGAATTTGAAAAAGCTGCTTACTTACGTGATAGAATAAAGGAACTAAGGATTACAAAAAAATAACATTTGAGTTACACCTCATCCACCGCTTTTGTTTGCTTGCTCTTGTTCATAGCACATCTGTGCGGTCCCCCTTCTCCTACTGGAGAAGGCTTGAATAAAGGCTGCATACCTACGCGACCAAATAAAGGAACTAAGGATTACAAAAAAATAATGAAGGATAAAATAGAAATTAAAGGTGCAAGAGTCAACAACTTAAAAAACATTGATGTTACCATTCCACGTGACAAACTCGTTATTTTAACAGGGCTTTCCGGTTCTGGCAAGTCTTCTCTTGCTTTTGATACAATATATGCCGAGGGACATAGACGATTTGTTGAATCCTTGTCCTCTTATGCTCGTCAATTTTTAGGACAGCTTGACAAGCCCGATGTTGATACGATTGAGGGGCTTTCTCCTGCCATTTCGATTGACCAAAAAACCACCTCAAAAAACCCACGCTCAACAGTTGGAACGGTTACTGAAATTTATGACTATTTAAGACTTTTATATGCGAGACTAGGAACTGTCCACTGTCCTGTTTGTGATAAGGTTATTGAACAACAAAGCGTTGACCAAATCATTGATAAAATTCTTGCTTTGCCTGAAAAAACACGCTTTTTAGTGCTTGCTCCTGTTGTTCGTGGCAAAAAAGGCAGACACGAAAAGGTTATTACTGACGCTCGTAAAAACGGCTACGGCAGACTTTTTGTTGACGGGGTTACCTATGACTTAAGCGAGGATATTGAGCTTGAGCTTACTAAAAAACACAATATTGACATAGTTATTGACCGTCTTGTTATGAAGGAAGGACTTCGTCCACGTCTTGCCGACTCTGTTGAAAGCGCTTTGCGTGCAAGTGACGGCAAGGTTAATATTTTGACCGTCCCATCCGAGGGTGAGGGAGTATTATACGAGTTTTCTACAAACTACGCATGTGAGGAGCACGGTATTAGCTTCCCAGAGCTTGAGCCACGCTCATTTTCATTCAATAATCCCTTTGGTGCGTGTCCACATTGCTTAGGCATTGGCGAAATGAGAAACATCTCACCAGCCAAAATTATACCAGACGATACTCTTTCCTTAAGCGAGGGCGCAATTCAAGTAAACGGCTTCAAAACTATTGATGAGGAGAGCTGGACTTGGCCACTTTTCTCTGCTGTTTGTAAAAAAATCGGTGCTTCTCTTGATACGCCTGTCAAGGATTTTACAAGTGAGCAATTAAATGCAATACTCTACGGCACAGGTGACGAATATTACACAATTGACAGATATTTTGCAAAGCAGCATCGCCGTCAAACTGTTAAATTTGAGGGTGTCATTAAGACAATCGAGCAAAGAATGGCTATGATGGGCAACGAATATTACGAGCAGTTTATTGAAGAAACTCCTTGCCCTGTTTGTAACGGACAAAGACTTAACAAGCAAGCCTTATCGGTTCGTGTAGGTGGCAAAAACATTGATGAATTTTGCCGTATGTCTGTAACAAACGCACTTGATTTTGTTGAATCACTACACTTCGAGGGTGGAAAGGCAGAAATTGCAAAGGAAATATTGAAGGAGGTTCGTGCTCGTCTTGGCTTTATGAAGAGCGTTGGTCTTGAATACCTAACTCTTGCAAGAAAAAGCGCAACCTTATCGGGTGGTGAGGCGCAAAGAATACGCCTGGCAACCCAAATTGGCTCATCTCTTGTTGGAGTTTTATATATTCTTGACGAGCCATCAATTGGACTACATCAGCGCGACAACTCAAAGCTTATTTCAACACTAAAGAATCTTCGCGATGTCGGCAACAGCGTTATCGTTGTTGAGCACGACGAGGAAACAATGCTTGAATCAGACTATATAATTGACATCGGTCCTGCTGCTGGCGTACACGGTGGCGAGGTTGTTGCGTGTGGCACACCAAAGGAAATTATGGAGAACGAGGACTCTATAACCGGCGCTTATCTAAGTGGCAGAAAAAAGATAGAAATCCCTAAAGAAAGACGCAAGGGCAACGGCTGTGAGCTTAGAATCATCGGCGCAAGGGAAAACAATCTTAAAAACATTGATGTTACAATTCCTTTAGGATGCTTTGTTGCTGTTAGTGGCGTTTCAGGTTCTGGAAAATCATCTCTAATTAACAAAATTCTGCTTCAGCATCTTGCAAAAAAACTAAATCGTGCTATCACCTATCCTGGCAAATGCGAACGCATCGAGGGATACGAAAATCTAGACAAGGTAATCGCTATTGACCAGTCCCCTATCGGACGCACTCCAAGGTCAAATCCAGCCACGTATACGGGCCTTTTCTCAGAAATACGTGATTTATTTGCTAAAACTCCAGATGCAAAGATGCGTTCATTCGGCCCTGGAAGATTCTCCTTTAACGTCAAGGGAGGACGTTGTGAATCGTGCGAGGGTGACGGCGTTAAAAAGATTGAAATGCACTTTTTACCTGACGTTTATGTTAAATGCGACGTATGTAAGGGCAAACGCTATAACAAGGACACATTAGAGGTAAAATACAAGGGCAAAAACATCTCCGACGTTCTTGAAATGACAGCCGAGGAGGGCACTCAGTTCTTTAGTGAAATTCCTTCAATTTCAAAGAAGCTACAAACTATTTGCGATGTCGGACTTGGATATATAAAAATAGGTCAATCCTCAACCACACTTTCTGGTGGTGAGGCACAAAGAGTTAAGCTAGCAACTGAGCTTGCAAAGCGTTCAACAGGAAAAACAATTTATATTCTTGACGAGCCAACAACAGGTCTTCATACTGACGACGTAAAGAAGCTAATTTACGTTTTACAGCGTCTTGTTGATGCAGGCAACAGCATCATAGTTATTGAGCACAACTTGGATATTTTAAAAACTGCTGATTATATTATCGATTTAGGTCCCGAGGGTGGAGACAATGGTGGTACTATCGTAGCTACCGGCACTCCCGAAGAGGTTGCAAAAAATCCAAGTTCATACACAGGAATATATGTAAAAAAGGCGTTAAACGACTATAAGGATTAAAAAAAAGAAATCGGAGCAAAAACGCTCCGATTTCTTTTTTATTCTACCCTGTGTCTGCTTTTACACTATTAAGCTCTTTGGTAACGCGGTTAAATCTGGAGATATGTCGTTATCTTGAACTAGCTTATTTACCGATACGTGATATCTTTTTGCAACATCCCAAAGTGTTTCGTTTTCCTTTGGGAAGGTAACACGAACGCATGCTGGGTCCCTTCTGTACTCAATATCCTTCAATATGTTTCCTTTGTCAAGCACGGTTTCTTTTGTTCTTTCGTAAGCAGAATATGAAGGCATAATCTCTGCAGTTAAATAGAATTTTTCGCTATCGTATCTAGCGCTTAAATTACCAAGCAAAAATGTGCATCTAGCGATTACATCTCCGTTTATTTTCCCCATATCAGCTTCATATTTTATCGGTAGCTCGTATGTTTCTGAAAGGTATTCGTATTCTCCATTTTCGTTTGGCTCAGTTGTGCCCACAACACATGCAAAAAGCTTACCATGAAAATGGGCTTTACCACCCTTTGTTTCGCATTTTTCATACACAGGGTCGGATATTATTTCAATTATTTTTGAAATTTCAGGCTTTGTGCGTGGGAGAGCCTCACTAACTGTAAAGGAGGCATTTTGACTCTTCAATGTCCTATATAGATCTATTTCTTTATAGGTTGCTTCCATTTCATTTTTAGTTGAATATGCATCCTTAGTCACAGTTGATTCGCAATTTCTTGTTACTTCACCTACAAATTCGCACTCCAAATCGAAAAACAACTCGTTTCCATCTTGGCTTTCTGAATTTGAAATTGAAAGTGAAACACAGCGAGGCACAACCGCCACATAATCATTGAGTTTAGCTCCCTCTGCCTCGATTTCTTCAACTATCGGTATGCTCTTTGTTATTGTTTTTTCACCCTCGTTTGACATGCATAGACACTTTATTATTGCCTCGCCACGAATTGATACTGAACCATTCTGAATTCTTACATCGTTTAAAACCACAGATGCGTCGCACCAAATCGGTTTAACATTTGATAGCCCTCCAGCATCTATTTTATCACTCATTCTCACTTTTTCGAGGCTTATTGGCAGAACGCTTGCTGTTTCTATTTCCTTTGTCTTTCTTTCAATGTACATTTCATCAGCACTTGAACGAGGTGTAATATTTTCCTCTATCATCTCTTCACTAAATCCAAGAATACGGCTTTTTAGCTTTGTTTTTACTGATAGCTTTCTTGGTGCAGTTACGCGAGCGGTGCAATTTTCAATTTCAGTATCGACAAACACACTTCCATTTGAATTTATGTTTGTTTTGGCATCATATGAGCTGCTTAGTGGTAAAGCACAAAGCTCTCCGTTTTCGCTTGTGTAGATTATTGAGTAGGTCGCCGTTCCTCCTAACTCGAGCGTTGGTGGCACTGACGTTTGCGAGATATACTTGCTTTCAGGCAAGGCTTGTGCTCTTATCAGAAGTAGCTTTCTTATTTCGGGCACGTAATCTGGTAAGGAAAATTCCTCACTTACCTCGTGATTTATTTGAATGTCATCAGAAATCTTTAAAAGCTTTTGCATTTCTCTCTTCTCTTTTGTGGAATTTTCCATATTCCTTCTCCTTTGATTGTTAATTTTATGGCAGTGCCACTTTTTCTCTACAACTTATGCAGGTGAAGGACGAATTATTACTTGACACCCATAATTTTTAGTGCTATAATCTTTATATATTATTTACGTGCATTTTATAGGAGAAAATTTATGTTAGACCTAAAATTTTTAAGAGAAAATCCAGAAATTGTCAAGCAAAACATCAAAAACAAGTTTCAGGATTCAAAGCTTCCATTAGTTGACGAGGTAATAAAGCTCGATTCTGAATACCGCGCATACAAGAGTGAGGCTGACTCACTTCGTGGTGGCAGAAACAAGCTATCAAAGCAAATCGGCATGCTAATGGCTCAAGGCAAGCGCGACGAGGCTGAGGAGGTTAAAAAGCAGGTTACTGCTAACGCACTTCGCTTGGCTGAGCTTGAAAAGCTTGAGGAGGAATACGCTGAAAAAATTAAAAACATCATGATGATTATTCCAAATATCATCGACCCTTCAGTTCCTATTGGTAAGGACGATTCTGAAAATGTTGAGGTTCAAAAGTATGGTGAGCCTGCTGTTCCAGATTTTGAGATTCCTTATCATACTGAAATTATGGAAAACCTATCAGGCATCGACCTTGAAAGCGCTAGAAAGGTTGCAGGAAACGGCTTCTATTACCTAATGGGTGATATTGCAAGACTACACTCTGCTATTATTTCTTACGCTCGCGATTTTATGATAAATAGAGGCTTCACCTACTGTATTCCTCCATTTATGATTAGAAGTGAGGTTGTTACTGGCGTTATGTCATTTGCTGAAATGGACGCAATGATGTACAAAATAGAGGGCGAGGATCTTTACCTAATCGGCACAAGTGAGCACTCTATGATTGGTAAGTTTATCGACACTATTTTGCCAGAGGAATCTTTACCTCACACCTTGACATCATATTCACCTTGCTTCCGTAAGGAAAAGGGTGCGCACGGTATAGAGGAACGTGGTGTATATAGAATTCACCAATTTGAAAAGCAGGAAATGATTGTTGTTTGCAAGCCTGAGGAAAGCCCTGTTTGGTTTGAAAAGCTTTGGCAAAACACAGTTGACCTATTCAGAACTCTTGATATTCCTGTTAGAACTCTTGAATGCTGCTCGGGCGACTTAGCAGACCTTAAGGTTAAGTCTATTGACGTTGAGGCATGGTCACCAAGACAAAAGAAATACTTCGAGGTTGGCTCTTGCTCTAACCTTGGCGACGCGCAAGCTCGTAGGCTCCGCATCAGAGTTAACGGCAAGGATGGAAAATATTTCGCGCATACACTTAATAACACCGTCGTAGCACCTCCTCGTATGCTTATTGCTTTCCTTGAAAACAATATGAACGCGGACGGCTCTATCAACATTCCAGTTGCACTCCAACCATATATGGGTGGCAACACAATAATCACCAAAAAATAATTTATTGGGGTATATTATGAAATATTATAGAATGAATATTGCTGGTCTTGAGCGCGATTTGCCTATTTGTCGCGTAACTGATGACCTATATATTGCAGGCTTTGTTATTTTTGGCGACCCTGAGCTTACAACTGCGTGTGCAAAAAACCTACTAGATAACGCACCTGAGTATGATTACATGATAACTGCTGAGGCTAAGGGTATTCCTCTTATTCACGAAATGGCAAGACTTCAAAATAATCAAAAATATATGCTCGCGCGTAAGGGCCCAAAGCTTTATATGACAAACATTATTTCTTCAACAGTTAAGTCTATCACTACTGCTAAAGAGCAAACCCTTTATCTAGATGGCAAGGATGCCGAGCTTATGAAGGGCAAAAGAATTCTTATCATTGACGATGTTATCTCAACTGGTGAATCCTTAAAGTCACTCGAAGCGCTTGTTAGCGAGGCTGGTGGAAACGTTGTTGGCAGAATGTGTATTCTTGCCGAGGGCGATGCTATTGCCCGTGATGACCTTTACTACATTGAGGAGCTTCCACTCTTCAATGCTGATGGAACAGTAAAGGCATAATCTCTTTTTAAAAATTCGAAGTAAGGAGGCATTTATGGAGCTCAATAAAATTAAATATAAGAGACACGTAAAGCCTCTTGATACTTCCCAAAAGCCATGTAAATCATGGCATTTTCTTACTTGGTTTGTAAAAACGCTAAGCCGCCATCTTATGCGTGGTAAAATAAGAAAGCTTGAAAAAATAAATATGCGTGGTCTAAAGCCACCGTATATTATTCTTTCAAATCACCAAACATTTTCCGATATGAAAATCAACGCAATTTTGACCTATCCATATGATTTTCATAGTATAACAAGTCTTGAGGGGTATTATGGCTTTTGCGGTATTCGCGGATGGCTTATGAAGCGCGTTGGTTGCATTCCAAAAAGAAGATTCACAACCGACCCACACCTTATTTCGTCGTGTGAAACCATTTTAAATGAATACGGCGATATATTGACAATTTACCCAGAGGCTGCATATTCAAATGCTGGCGTTACAGCGCCGTTTCCCGACTCTTATGGTGCGCTAATAAAAAAGCTCAAAAAGCCTGTTGTAATCATTGTACATAGAGGCAACTACCTGCGCCAGCCTTTTTGGGATTGGGAGAGAAAGCGCAACGTTAAGACATATACAACTATGAAAAAGGTTCTTGATGTTGACGATATTGATCGTATGACAAACGAAGAAATTATGGCTGTCATTCGCAAGGAAATGAATTACGACGAATATAAGTACCAAAAGGATAACAACATCGTAATTGACGAGCCTTGGCGTGCAGAAGGACTGCACAAGATTCTATATCAATGCCCACATTGTAAAAGGGAGCATCAAATGCTCTCTCGTGGCATCACCCTTTGGTGTATGAACTGTGGCAAAAGATGGATAATGACCGAGCTAGGTGAGATGCGTGCGCAAAACGGAAAGACTGAATTTACGCACATTCCTGACTGGTATAATTGGGAAAAGGAAAACGTACGCAAAGAGGTTGAGGCTGGCGAATATCATTTTGAAGATGACGTTGATGTATATTCAATGCCTAACCCTAGAAAATTCATTCCTCTTGGCAAGGCATTTTTAAAGCATTCAATTGAAAACGGAATGACAATTGATGGATTCTATAATGGTCAAAGCTATAAAATTTCTCGTCCATCAAGAGGTCTATATAATATTCACATTGAATATAACTACTGCTTTAAGCGTAGAGACCCCTGCATTCAAATCTCAGTTGCTGACAACACCTTCGTCTGCTACACGAGTAAAAAGGACGTTGTTACTAAGGTTTATTTCGCAACCCTTGCAATACACGAGAAATTAATGCGTGAGCGCTTAGAAAACAAGAACAAATTGGCTGAGAAACGAGCTCCCGTTGTCGCTAATTCTCAAAAAGACTTGCAAGATCAATCAAAAATAGAAAAATAAAAGCACCCTTTAATTCGGGTGCTTTTTGCTTATTTTTTATATTTCATAGGGGTGAAAATTACACCATTTACATTTTGCTCTGTATCAGTTGGTAAGAAGCCTAAGCGTGTGTAAATTGGTATACCATATGGGGCCGCATTGACGGTGAATTCCTTTAAATCATAATCGCGCGTCATTCTTTCAAAAAGTGAACGTCCTATTCCTCTTTTATGATATATACTATCAACGTAAAAATAGCCTATGTGGTTATTTTCACGCATACCAAGAACTCCAACAATCTTGCCGTCTACGATTGCGCCATAAAATGAAATATTTTTCTTTTTGCGTGTTTCTTCAATAATTCTTTTGTATTCAATGCCTCCCTCGGGTGGAAAAACAGGAACCTCAAATTCCGAAAAAACTCGCCATACAAGGTCAAGGCATTCATCAATGCGCTTGATACCTAACTTTTCAATCTTGATTTCCTCTTTGCAAAGCATTTTTAGGGGACACGTGTCGCATTTTGGACTTTTCGCTGTGCAAAACTCACGTCCAAAAAACACCATTCTATGACAAAAATCACTCTGCTCCTCTGGTTCTATCAGCTCGGACATTATCTTTTCTGTCTTTAAGGGGTCTTTCATCCCCTCCTTATACATACCAAGGCGCCCACATATTCTCATGCAGTGAGTATCAGCAACGATTGCAGGCATTTTGTAGAGATCGCCAAGTAAAAGATTGGCAATTTTTCTGCCAACGCCCTCAAAGGTTAAAAGCTCCTCCATTGTATTGGGAACTATGCCGTTATATTCATAGTGAAGCTTTCTTGATTCTTCTTTAATGCTTTTTGCCTTCATTTTATATAAGCCACAAGGCTTTATAATCTCCTCGATTGAAGAAAGTGGTGCATCAGCTAATGCTTTTGCATTTGGATAGGCTTTAAAAAGCTCCTTGCACACGATATTTACTCTTTCGTCGGTGCATTGGGCACTTAGTCTGCCCATAACCATAAGCTTCCATCCGTCCCCTTGGTAGTCAAGTGAGCAAAGTGCCTCTGGATATTGAATTTTAAGGATATCAACTATCTTTTTAATTTTAACTTTTTTCTCGTTTTTAGTCAAAATATCGACACTCCTCTCGCGTTTTTTGGTTTTAGCTAGATTAAATCAACACCAAATTCATCTCTTAGCTTAGATACAAGCTCACAAAGTGGCAAGCCTACTACATTATAAAAATCACCGTCAATTTTTTCAACAAACGCCCCTGCCATTTCTTGTATTCCATAAGCGCCAGCCTTGTCTGTTGGATTGTATTTTTCTACATACGATAAAATTTCGTTTTCGCTTAGCTCTCGCATTTTTACAGCAGTTGTAACAGCAGTTGAATATGTTTTATCTTTCGTTTTTATAGCAAGTCCACTAACAACGTAATGTACAGTTTTTGAAAGTAATTTTAGCATTCTTATCGCATCAGCCTTGTCCTTTGGCTTGCCCATAATTTCGTTATCCAAAATAACAACTGTGTCGCATCCGATTATTATCTCGCCATCATATATTGGGGTGGCATCTGCCTTGCGCGTAGCTAGAATTTTAGGAACATCATATAGATTGGTCCCATCACCGATGCTTTCGTCTGCCCCGCTTACGCGAACAGAAAAATCGGTAGTTACAATTGAAAGAATTTCTTTTCTTCTTGGAGATTTAGATGCTAAAACAAGCTTCATAATTACCTCTTATTTTATTCTTCTAAAAGCGCCAGTAGGTGCTTTTTTATTTTTGTATGCTTCTATGATTTTTTCGCACTCACTTCTCTTTTCTGATGAGAAAATAAAATGGTGAGAAAAATCATTAATTTCGTTCAGTTTATCTGCCATGTAGGTAGGAACACTATTGTAGATTAAATTTCTATGCCCGTAGATTCCTTGAACAAAAAGATTTGCCCCTTGTCTGTCGGTCATATAGCCTTGGCATTTCTCACATCCAACCGTATCCTTTAAAACACATTTATGCGTTGTCATCATAGGAATATGTCCGTATGCAATCAATGAATAGCCTTTAAGATTACGTGCAGTAGCTAAGGTGAGCTCAGGTGAAATTATTACATTTTCTGCACCATTTTTCATCAAATAATCGACACAGGGTGCGTTAAAAGCATTAAAACGATAGTCGGCGATGAATCTAAAGCCCATTTCCTTTATGCGTTTAATTTGGCCAATATTTGAAACAAGTGCCCATTCTATTCCATTGTCCCTTGCTAGCTTTAGCATTGCTTCATTTTCTTTCCACTCGCTATCAAATATAACAGGTGGCAAGCATATTCCATTTGCACGTGAGCCAGGCTTATATTTATCTAATGGAATAAAGGTGACATCAAAATAATCAGAGTTTTCGGGTATTTGCTCCTCTCTAACAAAGAGAGCTGTTTTTAGCTTACTAGGCTTTGGTAAGATTGTGCTATTATATTCCCTTGGTTCAAGCTCGTTTTTAACCTTAAAAAGCTCCTCAACAGCTTGTCGTCTTAGGGCATTTATGCTTGAAACCCTAACCATAATATTATCGGATTTTAGAACCTCAATTTCACCAAGGGAAAATGGGGTTTGTCCTAGCTTTGAAAGATTTTTAATGATGTCCTCGCAAGAGATAGGTGCATTTTGTGCTTCCTCAACAACATCACCATACACTGTTGCTTCACCGTGCTCACTTTTTACGGTCAGCTTTGCTCTTTTTCCAAGATAAAGCTCGGCATACATATTAAGCGCTGGCTTTTTCAGTTCGATTTTTTCTTCATTTTGTAGCTTTGTTGCTTGCTTGTTTTCCTCTGTACGGATGCCAAGCATTGAAGAATCAATTTTCGCCTTATAGTAGCCATTTGTAAAGCCTTGGCGCGAAAAAAGCTCACCCAGTGTCTTAATTTCGCCAGTTGTTGCGTTTCTTTTTTCATCTATTAGCTTGCGCCAAACCTGAACTGTTCCCTTAACATAGTCCTCATTTTTCATTCTGCCCTCTATTTTTAGTGAGGCAACGCCTGAATCTAAAATTTCAGTTATGTTTTGGGAAAGTGACATATCCTTTAAGCTGAGATGATATGCATTTTTACCATTGATTTTATATGGCAAACGGCAGGGCTGAGCGCACTCTCCACGGTTGCCACTTCTACCGCCTTGAAAATAGCTCATAAGACATTGACCAGAGACAGACATACAGTGCGCACCATGTACAAAAATTTCAGTTTCACATTTTGCATTTTTAGAAACATATTCTATATTTTTCTTGTCAAGCTCGCGCGCCAAAACCACCCTTGTAACGCCAATGGTATCCACCAAAAAATTAGCGCCATCTAGATTGTGCACGGTAGATTGTGTGCTTGCGTGAACCTCAATTTCTGGGTACGTGCTTTTTATTAGGCTCATAACACCAAAATCAGCAACTATGAAGGCATCTACACCCACATTGTGTAGCTGTGACACAACCAATAGCATTCTTGAAAGCTCTTTGTTATAAAGCTCTGTATTTAAGGTTATGTAAACCTTAACCCCGTGGGCGTGAGCAAGTCTTACTGCGTCCTTGACGGTTTCACTTGTGAAGTTTTTTGCACGAATTCTTGCATTAAACTCCGAAATTCCAAGGTAAACTGCATCTGCGCCACCATAAATTGCACCCACTAAGGCATCGTAGTCCCCAGCAGGCGCAAGAATCTCTATCTTAGTATTCACTGTATCCAAGCTTTTCTCGAAGCTCCTCATTTTCCTTTTTTAATCTATTTAGGTTTGCTTGATAAAGGGCAATTTGTGTTTCCAAATTTCTAACCTTAACCGAGCTTTCGCCACCTTGTCCTAGGTGAGTCATAGCACAGAAAAGTGCAGCTTCTATAAGGGTGCACTTTTTGTTTTTTATGATTTCAAAAACCTCATCCTCGACGGTTTTTGCAACCTCTTCAACATAAGTTCTTCCATCCTCGCTTAAAATATTGAGCTTAATTCCAGCGATTTCAACACAAATCTTTTCCTTCATTTCCCCTTTTCCTTTCCAAACCTCTTGCATTTTTATAAATTAGAGGCTATAATAAGATATAACTTACAAGATAATTATATATTATTTCGATATTATTATCAAGACAAATTTTATTTTTTGGAGCATTATTATGATTAAAAATTGCAAAAGAATCGTTATAAAAATAGGAACATCTACTCTAACCTATCCAAACGGCTCCTTGAACCTTAGAAGAATCGAGATTTTGGTTCAAACCATTGCTGATTTTAAAAACGCAGGACACGAGGTTGTTGTAGTTAGCTCTGGTGCTGTTGGCGCTGGTTACGCAAAGCTTGCCCTATCGGAATACCCAAAGACACTTGAGGAAAAGCAAGCTTGTGCCGCTGTTGGTCAAAGCCAGCTTATGAAAATTTATGAGAACTTTTTTGCAAACTACTCACATACAGTTGCACAAATACTTATGACAAAGGATGTAGTTGATGACGAGCATCGCTTATCCCTTGTTAAAAATACATTCAATACACTTTTGAAAATGAATTGTATTCCTATTGTTAACGAAAACGACTCTGTTTCTTGTGACGGTATCCGTTTTGGTGGTAACGACACGCTTTCGGCTTATGTCGCTATCGCTTGTGATGCAGATATTATAATCAATCTTTCCGACATTGATGGTCTATATAATGAAGACCCAAGAAAAAATCCAAATGCAACCTTAATTAGTAGAGTTGACGAAATAACTGACGAGGTTGTGGCTTATGCAGGTGGCGCTGGCAGTGAGCGTGGCACTGGTGGAATGCTAACAAAGATTAACGCCGCTAAAATTGCTACCGAAAACGGAATTCCTATGATAATTTTGAATGGCGAAAACCCACGTATTCTTTACGACATTTTAGACGGCAAGCACATAGGAACATACTTTGCCGCAAAGAAATAATTAATTTGGGAGAAATTATGACTCTTAACGAAGAAATAAAAGCCCTTTGCCTAGGTGCAAAGGAGGCTTCATTAAAAATCGGACTTGCTACAAGCGATGAAAGAAATAATCTTCTTACAGTGATTGCTGAAAGCTTGCGCAATAGCTGTGAGCCTATTATTGAGGCTAACAAAATAGATTTAGCTAAGGCTAAGGAAAATGGCATACCTGATGCTATGCTTGATAGGCTTATGCTTAATGAAGCTAGAATTGAAGCAATTTCCGATGCTATTTTAGAAATTGTTAAATTGCCAGACCCTTTAGCTGGATGCGAAACAGTTGTTCGTCCAAATGGCTTGGTTATTGAAAACCATCGTGTTCCAATTGGTGTTGTTGGTATGATTTACGAGGCGCGTCCAAATGTAACTCCTGATGCCGCTACCCTCTGTCTGAAGAGTGGTAACGCTGTTGTTTTACGTGGTGGCAAGGAGGCTATCAACTCAAACAAATGCATGGTTAAAATTATTGGTGATTCACTTGAAGCATGCGGCTTTGACAGACGCGGTGTTTCACTTATAGAAAATACAACACGTGACAGCGCAAATGAGCTTATGTCCATGCGTGGTTATATAGATGTTTTGATTCCTCGTGGTGGCAAGGGCCTTATAAGAAATGTTGTTGAAAATTCACGCGTGCCTGTTATTGAAACTGGTGCTGGTAACTGCCATCTTTATGTTGACGAATCAGCTGATATCGAAATGGCGCTTACCGTTTCCTTGAATGCTAAGTGCCAACGTCCATCTGTATGTAACGCAATTGAAACGCTTTTAGTTAACAAGGCAGTAGCTAAAGAGTTTTTGCCCAAATTCTATGAGCTTACACGTAAATTCAACCTAGAATTTAGAGGATGTGAGCAGGCGTGTGCGATTTTAGGTGATATTTCCTTAGCAACTGACGAGGACTATAACACCGAATACGACGACTATATTATTAGCGTTAAGGTTGTAAATGATGTTTTTGAGGCTGTAGAACATATAAGAAAATATTCAACTGGTCATAGTGAGGCTATCATTACAAAAAATCAACAAAATGCTGACTACTTTACAAAGGCTATTGACTCGGCTGCTCTTTACGTTAACGCATCTACCCGCTTTACCGACGGTGGTGAGTTCGGTCTAGGCGCTGAAATAGGTATTTCTACCCAAAAGCTACACGTGCGTGGTCCTATGGGACTTAGTGCCCTTACCACCCAAAAATACATCATTAAGGGCGAGGGACAGGTTCGATGAAGGAAGTAATTCTTTGTAAATACGGCGAGGTCATTTTAAAGGGCGCTAACCGTTCCGATTTCGAGGCAAAGATGCTTAAGCAGCTTCGCCAAAGAGCAAGACGTATAGGCAACTACAAGATATATTACTCACAAAGCACGGTTTATATTGAGCCACTTGACGAGGATGCAATTGAAAGCATTGACGAAATGTTTTATCAAGCAAAGCATGTGTTTGGCTTTGTTGGTGTTTCCCGTGCGTTTGCTTGTGAAAAGAATATTGATACAATATTAGAGGTTGTTAAGACCGAGCTTGCGCCTAAACTAAGGGGCTACAAGACCTTTAAGGCTGAATCCAAACGCTCTGATAAGCGTTTCCCTATGACATCCCCCGAAATCTCTAGTGAGGTTGGTGGTGCTGTTCTTTCAAGTGTGCCAGGAATTAAGGTTGATGTTCGCAACCCAGATGTCGTTGTGCGCGTTGAAATACGCGAAAATGAGGCGTTTGTTCACGCAGGACAGGAAAAGGGCGCGGGTGGCATTCCATACGGCTCAAGTGGCCGTGGGCTTCTCCTTTTGTCTGGTGGCATTGACTCCCCTGTTGCTGGTTATATGATGGCTAAGCGTGGGGTACAGCTTGAGGCTGTTCACTTTGAAAGCTACCCATACACATCCGAGCGTGCAAAGGAAAAGGTTTTAGACCTTGCTAAGGAGCTTACTAATTACACAATGCGCCTACGTGTGCACGTTGTTTCTCTTACTAAGATTCAAGAGCTTTTGCGCGACAACTGTGAGGAAGAATATTTCACCCTTATGCTACGTCGCTATATGATGGCTATTTCACTCAAAATAGCGCACGATTACGACTGCGAGGCTATTATCACGGGCGAAAGCCTAGGTCAGGTTGCAAGCCAAACAATGAAGGCTATAAACGTTACAAACTCAATGACTGATATTCCAATTTTCCGTCCACTTATCGGTATGGACAAGGAGGAAATCATAAGGGTTGCAAGACACATCGGCACCTTTGCGACCTCGACCTTGCCTTTTGAGGATTGCTGTACAGTATTTACCCCACGCCATCCAAAGACAAGACCAGAGCTTGAAAAGGTAATTGAGGAGCAAAACCGTCTGCCATTTGACGAGCTAGTTAAGGAAGCATATAGAACAAAGGAAATTATTGTTGTTAAGCAATTTGGCGAAAACAAATTTGAATAGATCTAGCAACGACATTTTCTTTACGAAAACAATCCCTCCGCCTCGTGCCTCGGCACCTCCCTTTACAAAGGAGGCTTAAGGCGAGAATAAGCTTGAATAAAAAAAGAACCGCAAATGCGGTTCTTTTTATTTATTATTCAGCCTCTTTTTGAATGTCGTTATAGCAAATTAATGTTGAGGTTTCACTGAGTGCGCCGTCTCCAACATACATTACCTTGCCGTCAGCGATTATGTACGCGCAAGCGTGTACCTTCGTTGCTTTGTAATCATCTGTATTGATGTTAGTTAACCTAGCTTGAACCTTGTTGTAATTGGATTCACCAAGTGATGCCTTTAATACATTGTTGCTAACTACAGTACCATCAACATTCAATAGCTCTGTAAGGTCTTTATTAGCTGAAATTACAAGA
>JAZNFR010000158.1:0-2107 GCA_045576055.1 Eubacteriales bacterium | reverse complement strand
TATCGCAAAATACTTAAACGAAAAAATTGACGGTGTTGAATATGTTGACTACGGCACATATACCCCAGATAGCTGTAACTACCCAGACTACGCAGAAAAGGTTTGCAAGGCTGTTTATGAGGGCACACAGGAAATGGGTATCTTGGTTTGTGGCACGGGCATTGGTATGAGTATGGCTGCAAACAAATGCAGAGGAATACGTGCCGCACTTTGCTCTGATACATTTTCTGCTAAATTTACTCGCTTGCACAACGACGCAAACGTGCTCTGTATGGGCGCAAGAGTTCTAGGCGCTGGCTTGGCACTTGAAATCGTTGATACATTTATAAATACAGAATTTGAGGGTGGCAGACATCAGCTTCGCGTTGATATGATTACCGCACTTGAAGATAAGCTTTGTAAATAATTTTAAGGAGATACATAAATGAAAAAGGTTTATTTTATCACAGGTAGCCAAGACCTATATGGCGAAGAGGTTCTTTTGCAGGTTGCCGAGGACTCAAAGGTTATCGCAAAATACTTAAACGAAAAAATTGACGGTGTTGAAATCGAGTATTGCTCAACAGTAAGGGATGAATCTAGCTGTGTTGAGGCTTGCAAAAAGGCATCAAACGATAAGGACTGTATCGCAGTTATCACTTGGATGCATACATTTAGCCCTGCTAAAATGTGGATTAAGGGACTACAATTTTTAACAAAGCCACTCCTTCATTTCCATACTCAAGCAAACGAAAAGCTCCCATATGACGAAATTGATATGGACTTTATGAACCTCAACCAAACAGCTCACGGTGGACGTGAATATGGCTTTATGTGCACACGTCTTGGCGTTAAACGTGAGGTTGTCGTTGGTTACTATCAGCACGAAGAGGTTATTGAAAAGATTAAGAAGTTCATCGATGTTGCAAGAGCAGTTGATTTCTCAAAGAATTTAAATGTTGCTATGTTCGGTAGCAACATGAGAGAGGTTTCAGTTACTGATGGCGACAGAGTTGAAAGCCAAATCAAGTATGGCTGGAACGTTAACTACTATGGCATTGGCGACCTTGTTGCACTGGTAAACGCAGTAACAGAGGACGAGCTCAACGCTAAAATGGCAGAGTATAACGACCTTTATGTAATGAATACAGACAACCTAGATGCAGTTAAGGAGCAAGCGAAGTACGAAATCGCACTTGATAAGTTCTTAACAGAGGGTAACTTTGGTGCATATACAGATACCTTCCAAGACCTACACGGTATGCGTCAGCTCCCGGGTCTTGCAACACAAAGAATGATGGCGAAGGGTATTGGCTTTGGTGCAGAGGGCGACTATAAGACATCTGCTCTTAATGCAATCTTCTGCGAAATGGCAAAGGGTAGAAAAGGCTCAACAGGCTTTATGGAGGACTACACCTACGACTTTACAAGAGGAGATGAGGTAGTGCTCGGCGCTCATATGCTTGAGGTTTCTCCTGACTTTGCATCAACCAAGCCTAAGATTGAGGTTCACCAGCTCGGAATCGGTGGAAAAGAGCCACCGGCAAGACTTGTATTCGACGGTGTTGAGGGCGACGGTGTTGCTGTATGTATGATTGATATGGGCAATCGTTTCCGTCTTATCTGCGCAGCTATCGAGCTTGTAAAGCAACCAAAGGAAATGCCAAAGCTTCCAGTTGCAAGAATTATGTGGAAGCTAAAGCCAGACCACAAAACAGGCGCAGCTGCTTGGATTTACGCAGGCGGTGCACACCATACAGTTGTTTCAACAGCCTTGACAGTTGAGGATGTTAAGCTCTTTGCTAAGCTCACAGATACCGAGCTTGTTGTAATTGACGAGAACACCGACCTCTATAAATTAGAACAAGAGCTAAGTATGCTTGATTTGTTGGCAAAAATCAAATAATAAAGAAAACAGTAAAAGAAGCCACTCAACGGGTGGTTTCTTTTTTTGCAATAAATCAATAGAGAATAAAAAAGTTGTATTTTGAATTTCCCCCTTGACAAATAGTTGATTCTATAATATAATTAATTTGTATAAATGTCCCATGTTTATAAAAATGAAAAAAAGGAGAAAGTTATGAAAAAGAACATCTTTTTAACACTTGCTATAGTTGTGGTTTTGACC
>JAZNFR010000157.1:0-3248 GCA_045576055.1 Eubacteriales bacterium | reverse complement strand
ACCAAAAAAATATTATCAATTCTTTAATGGAGGGACTATGCTGTTTTCAATAATCACGGTGTCGCTAAATGCTAAGGACTTAATAGCCGACACTATAAATTCTGTGCTTTCACAGGATTTTGACGACTATGAAATAATAGTTAAAGATGGTTGCTCAAGGGACGACACTGTAAAAATGGTTCCTAAGGATGAAAGAATAAGAATAATAGTAGAAAAGGACACAAGCATTTATAATGCAATGAACCAAGCAATAAGAGAAGCAAAGGGCGAATATCTTTTGTTTCTTAACTGTGGGGACAAGCTTTATTCAAGCGATGTATTAAGCGCAGTAGCAAGCGAGATTAAAAAGCAACCCCAAAATGTAATAATGTTTGGCGATAGCTTTGCCCAAAACAAGGGAATTACAACCAACTACCCGCAGGTAATAACAAAAAGATTCCTTCAAACAAGAACAATATGCCACCAAGCAGCCTTTATACCAAAAAAGAGTTTTGAGCTTGGTCTATATGATGAAAAATATAAGGTAGTAGCCGACTGGAAGCATTTTTTGGAATCATATTTGGCAGGCTATCAGTTTGTTAATGTTAACAAGGTTATATGTAGCTATCAGGGCGGTGGCTACTCAGAAACCGAAAAGGGCTTAGCCCTTATGAAATCAGAAAGAAAAGAGATTGTAAAGCAAAAATACACCAAAAAGGAACGCTTTTTGATGTGGTGCGCAAAAACTCCGTTAGGACAACTTTTAATTAAAATAAAAAACAAGAGCAGATAGAAAGGAACAATCAATGAACATTTTATTTGTAACACATTATGACAAATTATATGGCGCTAATAGATCATTGATTGACCAATGCAGAGGCTTGATAAAATCAGGCATTAATGTTTTTGTTGCAGCACCTTGTGATGACACAGAGCTTTCAAGAGAAATAAAAAAAACAGGTGCTCGGTTTTTTGCTATAGGCTCTGTTTCAAAATACTCAACGACTAAAATAAGAAAATCAACCTTAAAGAATAAGATAAAGGACTTTGTCAAATTTTTCTTTTGCGTAAGAGATGTCAATTCAAATGCAAAAAAACTAATAAGAATAATTAAAGAAAATAAAATAGATATTGTTCATACAAATTCTTCTGTTATACTTGAAGGTGCGGTGGCGGCTAAAAAAACAAAAACCCCTCACATTTTGCACGTAAGAGAGTGTATATCCGAGGCTTACAGCTTAAGGTATTCTTGTCCAAGATATACAAAGAAAAAATTGTATGGATATAGCAAAAAAATAATTACTATATCGCACGCGGTCAAGGATTATATTGCACCACTTGTAAAGGACAAGAAAAAAATACAAGTAATGTATGATAGTGTAAATTTGAATGAAGGGCTTAATTGCAAGACGGACGAAAAACAAAAGAAGATTTTTGTTTCGGTGGGCTTGATTAGTAAGCAAAAAGGCTTTCATCAAGCAATAGAAGCTTTTGCTAAAATGAGCGATAGGGCAAAGGAACAGTCAGAGCTTTGGATTGTCGGTGGTGGCGATGAAGCATATGGCCAAGTGCTATTAGAACAAATAAAAAGCAATGGCTTGAGTGATAAGATTAAGCTTTTAGGATATAGAAGCGATATAACCAACATTGTCGCAGGTGCTTATTGTGGTCTTACATGTTCATATATGGAAGGGCTTGGTAGAACAACAATTGAATATATGCTTTCAGGCAAGCCAGTTATAGCAAGTGATTCTGGAGCGACACCTGAAATAGTACACGATGGGCAAAACGGCTTGATTTATAGATATGGTGATATAGATGAGCTTGCTCGAAAGATGGAGTATATAATTAACAATCCAGATGTTGCAAAAGACTTTGGACAAGCTGGCAAGGAATATGCAGAGCGTGAATTTTCAGAGGAAAAATATACATCAGCTCTTGTTTATACATACGCTAAAATAGGCAGAAAAAAAGGCACGCTTGGTAGAATTATATCAAGGTTTCCGCTGAAAAAAATGATTATATTTGAGAGCAATCCCGATTTTGCCTGCAATACCTATCCTGTGTATGAAAAAATAAAAAATGACCCAGTTTTCAAAAAATACAAGTTGGTTTGGGCAGTGAAAAGCATAGATAAAAGCAAAAAATGTTCTATGATATTAAAAAAACCTCAAACCAAATTGCAAAAAATAAAGACAATGCTGTGTTATAATTTGGCAACATGTATTATTTCCTGCAACGAAATAATAGGAAGAAAAAGAGAAGAACAATTAACATTGTTTTTGTCGCATGGAAGTAAGACCAAAAAGACAAAAGGCATTTGCGAGATTGGACAGATAGTTGATTATGTAAACTGTCAGGCACATTTCTTTGATGACATTATAAAATACGAGTACTCCTTGATTGATGATCAGCTCGTTTATTTGGGCTATCCAAGGTGTGATTACCTTTATAATTGTGATAAAAATATACAAAAAGCGTTCTTAATGAAAGAAAACTCTAAGTATCTAATTTGGCTACCAACATTTAGAAAAAATAAAAACCAAGAGAAAAATAACATTGAATCAAATTATGATAGCTTAGGCATGCCTATTATATACAATGAAGATGTTTTGAAAAGCTTCGATGAGTATTTGTCAAGCAAAAACATATATATAATTTTTAAGCCTCATCCTGTTCAAAACATTTCTAAAGCACAGGCAATGAATTTAAAGAATTTCATAATAATAAATGATGGGGTTTTAAAAGAAAAAGACCTACAATTATATGAGGTTATTGCTAATTCTGAAGCCTTGATTACGGATTATTCCTCAGTGTATTTTGATTATCTTCTTATGAATAAGCCAATAGCAACAACAAACGATGATGCGGAAGAATGGAAAAATAAACGAGGATTTGCATTTGATATTGAATCCGTTTATGACAAAACCACAGAAAGAATTTCAAACTATGATGCGCTATGTAGATTTGTTGATAATGCAATAGGTGGCGTAGATGAAAAGAGAGAAGAAAGAGAAAAAATGAGAGGACTGACTAACATCTATTGTGATGGAAATTCAGCAGACAGAGTGATTGATTTTATAAAGCAAAAGCTATTCTAATATCGAAGAAGGGTTAAAGTGATATAGGTGTGAGATGATTGCTTTATGCAATTACATATTTTTCCTTCCTTTTGTTTGGAAAAAAGAGCAGGCTTATCCCGCTTTTTATGGCACTTGGCTTGATACTAATATGGATTTTTGTTAACTTTGTGTTTAAGATAAAGATTG
>JAZNFR010000156.1:0-3103 GCA_045576055.1 Eubacteriales bacterium | reverse complement strand
ACATATTCAACACCGTTTGCCTCTAAATATTTAATGATTTCGCCCTTTAAATCAAGAGCTGCGTGGTCACACGCAATTGCAATTGTTTTCGCCATTATTTTTGACCTCCAAGTCGTTCTTCTCTTTCGCGCTCCGCCTGTGCCTTGCGCAAATATTCTACTCGAAGGTCGATGTCGTTAACGTACTCCGAGTTAATTATTTTTTTGTATGCAATTTTACCCACAGAATAAGCACTTTGATATCTTAAAAGCTCGGGGGTGTGTCTAAAATTTGCAATATTTTTGTCTAATATAAGGTCATAGCCATCGCCATTAAAATAGATAGGCGCGTCCTTTTCTAAAAGCATAGGAATTAGGTCATCTAGCATCATACAGCAGTCGTCAATAAAGCGCTCGCCATTTAAAAATGCGCCTGTATAGACTTGACCACGACGCGCGTTCATAATCGGGCAAACAACACCGGATACTCCCTCTAGGTTTTGTGCTAGCGCCTCTATTGTACTAACACCAACACAGGGCTTGTTTCTTGAAAACGCCAGTCCCTTTATTGTGGCAACGCCTATACGAACACCGGTAAAGGAGCCGGGCCCCTCCGAAGCTGCATATGCATCTATATCGTCATTTGTGAGATTTAGTGATTCCAAAATTGATTTTACCATAGGTAAAAGTGTTTCACTGTGTGTGTTTTGGATGTTGACAGAATATTGCCCTAAGAGTATATCGTTTTCCAAAACGGCAACAGTTGAGGTTTTTGCTGTGGAATCAAGAGCGAGTATTTTCATTCCTTATACTCCTCAATTGTAATTATTCTTTCATTTTCGGGATTTTCTCCGCGCTCAATTTTTACGCGATGTGCGTTTTTAGGAATGGCATCTTCAATATTTTCGCTCCATTCTGTCACGCAAATTCCCTTTTGCAGATATTCATAAAAGCCAACGGAATATAGGTCATCCTCGTCCTCTATTCGATATACGTCAAAATGATATAAAGGAAGATTTTCTCCTCTATACTCATTGACAACGGTATATGTTGGACTTTTCACCCTTGCGTTTGGAGCAAGGATGGTGGCAAGGCCACGAACAAACGCAGTTTTGCCAACACCAAGGTCACCATACATAGCAATAAAATGTGGTGTGCTTTTATCAAGCCCCTCTGCAAAATTGCGAGCGATTTTTTCGGTTTCCTCGGGTGAAAATGTATTGTATGTTTTTTTCATTTTAGAATAGTCCTATAATTTTGCCGTTATCATCAACATCAATGTTAAGAGCAGCAGGCGCCTTTGGTAGTCCTGGCATTGTCATAATTGCGCCTGTTAGTGCAACGATAAAGCCAGCGCCAGCTGAGAGCTTAACCTCGCGAACAGTCAATGTAAAGTCGGTAGGTCTACCAAGCTTTGCCGGGTCATCAGATAGTGAATATTGAGTTTTTGCCATACAAACTGGGAAGCGTGCGTAGGCTGGGTCAAGGGCTTCAAATTCCTTTATAGCCTTCTCTGCCTTTGCGTCAAACTTAACGTCCTTCGCACCATAGATTTCCTTTGCAACTGTTCTTATCTTGTCCATAATAGACATCTCGTCAGGGTAAAGAACCTTAAAATTGCTTGGTTTTTCGCAAGCCTCAACAACCTTTTGAGCAAGCTCAATTCCACCCTCGGAGCCTTTTGCAAAGACCTCGGAGAGTGCAAAGTCTGCACCTTTAGCAATACAAATTTCTTCAACTGCCTTTAATTCAGCCTCTGTGTCTGTGCCGAAGCGATTGATAGCAACAACAACAGGAACACCGTATTTTTGTAGGTTGTCAATATGAGCCTCAAGGTTAACTGCGCCCTTTTTGAGTGCGTCAACATTTTCGCCAGCAAGCTCCGCCTTTGGAACACCACCATTATATTTGAGTGCACGAACTGTTGCAACCAAAACAACACATTCAGGCTTTAGGTTAGCAAAGCGACACTTAATATCAAAGAATTTCTCAGCACCGAGGTCAGCACCGAAGCCAGCCTCTGTAATTGTGTAATCCGCAAGCTTTAGAGCCAATTTTGTAGCTCTTACGGAGTTACAGCCGTGTGCGATATTTGCGAATGGTCCACCGTGAATAATTGCAGGTGTGTTTTCAAGTGTTTGAACGAGGTTTGGCTTTAATGCGTCTTTAAGAACTGCAGCCATAGCACCATTAACACCGAGGTCCTTACAATAAACCGGAGTGCCATCATATTTATATGCAACTAAGATTTTGCCAAGTCTTTCCTTTAGGTCGGCAATTGACTCACTAAGGCAAAGAATAGCCATAATCTCACTAGCAACTGTAATCATAAAGTGGTCCTCACGAGGAACACCGTCAAGCTTACCACCCAAGCCGACAACAACTGAACGTAATGCTCTGTCATTCATATCCAGAACGCGAGAGAACAAAATTCTTCTTTGGTCAATGCCTAATTGATTGCCTTGTTGAATGTGGTTATCAATAACTGCTGAAAGCAAGTTATTTGCTGTTGTAATTGCGTGGAAGTCGCCTGTGAAGTGAAGGTTGATGTCCTCCATAGGAAGAACCTGAGCGTAGCCGCCACCGGCAGCACCTCCCTTAACACCAAAAACAGGGCCAAGTGAAGGCTCACGAAGGGCGATTATTGTCTTTTTACCAATCTTTGACATAGCCATACCAAGACCAACGGTTGTTGTAGTCTTTCCCTCTCCCGCTGGGGTTGGGTTAATGGCAGTAACCAAAATTAGCTTACCGTCCTTTTTTGATGCCATTCTATCAAGGAACTTGTCCGTGATTTTTGCCTTATAATGTCCGTAAGGCTCGTACTCCTCAGGGAGTAATCCGATTTGATTTGCGATTTCGGAAATGTGACTTAGTTTTGCACCTTGTGCAATTTCGATGTCTGAAAGCATAGTATTTTGCTCCTTTATAAAGATACTTTAACTCTATTGTATCATACTGCTTTTAAAAATTCAAATACTTTATTATATTTTTTAAAACTTTTTACCTTTATGTTAACTTAATTGTTTATATATTGATTTATTTCTCAATTTGTGTTATGATATTATCAACTATTTTGCCTATTGAAAGGACAAGCTCAATGTTTAAATCTAAATTCTTAATCA
>JAZNFR010000155.1:0-1560 GCA_045576055.1 Eubacteriales bacterium | reverse complement strand
GCAGCGATAGTCAGCTCGTATGGGCAAACTATTGCTCCTGTTGGCGCATACAAAGCACATACCACATTATCTGATATATTTGGTTCAAGTTCTTTTAGTTCAGCTTTTTCAATAACCTTTAAATCACGGACACCGTTTTTCTTACCTCTTTCAAAAAGGATATTTATCATAGCTCTGTCGTCATCATTAAAGCCAATGACCAAAGATCCGTTTCGCTTATATTTTACACCAAGCTCACGGCATATTTCCTCCATCATTTCCGAGCCTTTTACATTAAGCTTTGCTTTTAAAGAGTCTTCCTCTGCGTCAAAACCTGCGTGAACTATGGCAGAATTTGCCTTTGTTGCACCCATTGCAACATCATTTTCTTTTTCTAAAATACACGTCTTTAAATTGTATCTAGCAAGCTTTCGTGCAAGCATTCCACCTACAACTCCCGCTCCAATTATACAAATATCGTACACTTTCTCATTCACCTCTATAAGACTATCTTGCAATATCTGCGATGTCATCCTCTTTTAGTCCTAACAACTCTACAAAGGCCTGTGTAAGATTTTCGTAAGTTTTGTGCTCATTTGTACTATGTGCATCACTTCCAAAAATGAATTTACAACCGCAATCCTTTGCCAGGCGGAACATTCTCATATGTGCCGCTTCTGCTATTTCTTCATAAGACTTTTTAAATTTTGCCATATAATCAACATTCAGTTCAAACGCTATTCCTTTGTTAGCCGTCATATCAAACAGGCGTTTGAATGTGTCGTCAGAAATCATATTAAGTAATATTTCTTTGTCATACGGACAGCACACAGCACAAAAAGGATGCGCAACAGCTGTTATGTACTTACTAACCTTGCTGTTTATGATGTCTTCATAGGCTTGTAGCATATAATCAACATGTTTTTGATATGGTTCATAAAATTCTTTTGGCATAGTTGCATGGGTATGTGAATTTGGTACAAGAACATAGTCAAGTTGTTCTGCAACCTCCTCTGTAATAGCAACGTCATGATGCTTGTAATCATATTCTGCTTCACAACCAAAATAAATTTTTAAATCATCACTTTGAACCTTCTCTATTTCCGGTTTTAATTTTAAAATATGCTCAAAATCCTGAGTTTTATAAAAATCTAATCTGCCCTCAATCTTACTGTCCCAGAAATGATTGGCTATACCTATCTTTTCAAGCCCAAGCTTGTTCGCAATCTCAATGTAATTACCAAGTGTTGCAGTCTCATTTGCACATATCGACAAATCGGTATGTATGTGAAAATCGTGCTTTATTTTCATAATAACCTTCCCTTCTATTTCTTTTTGTTAATATAAGTCCAATTCTGTCCATATCCTTAATCGTACTCTGTTAGGATAAATGTTCATTTCATATGGTATCTATAAAATTCTCAACGATTTGCTTTATTTTTTTAATACTTTCTTCTAATATCTCCTCGTCAAACTGGCAAAAAGTATTTTCTTCTACTGAATTACCGGTCAATTTTACATACCATAAAAGTCCTAATGCATATCGTCCCAATCCAAGAGAAGCATGAAACGTGTCTCTAT
>JAZNFR010000154.1:0-4130 GCA_045576055.1 Eubacteriales bacterium | reverse complement strand
TTAGGGCAAGATTTGGGAAGAGCGCGTTCATTAGTGTGCTCTTACCTGCGCCAGATGCCCCAGCAAAAGCGCATATTGGGGATTTTTCCTTAGTGATTTCTTTTAGAAAACCACAAACCTCGCTAACGCCCTCGTTTTCATAGGAGGAGGTTAAAAACGTAGCAAAGCCGCTTTTTTTATATATCGAATATATCCTTTCGGCAAACTCACTATCAAGGTCTGACTTTGACACGATGATAACTGGCTCAATTTTATTGTACTCAGCTATTGATATCATTTTGTCAACTATAAGCAGTGATGGTGCCGGTTTTTTTGACGATATAACAACAAAAATGTAGTCAAGATTAGCAAGAGGTGGCCTGATTAGTGAATTCTTCCTTTCAAGAATCCTTTTACAGAAGAATTCATCAGAAGAGACGCACTCCAGTTCTACTCTATCGCCTGCCAAAAGAAGCGTCTTTTCATAACGAAACGAGCCACGTCCCCTGACATTTACTGTTTTTTGACCATTATATTCCGAGTCAAGCTCGACTGTATAAAGTCCGCCAACTCCTTTTATAACTGTTCCTTGAATCATCTATTTTACTTCTCTTTTTTGAAAATTCTTTTGATTCTTCCACGGAAATTCTTCCAAAAAGAATTTGATGGTAATTCGTCAAATTTAATTTTTCTATTTGCTTGAAGCTGTTTGATATAGCCAAGCATTTCATCAGCTGTTTGGAATCTATTAGCTGGATCCTTGCTCATAGCGCAAAGGATAATCTGCTCAAGACCTACTGGGATTGATGAATTATATTGTCTTGGTGGAACTGGCTCCTCCTGCATATGCTTAACAAGAATTGCGATTGGTGTTTCACCCTTGAAAGGAGTTTGTCCAGTTGCTAATTCATACATCATTGCGCCAAGAGAATATAAATCACTTCTTGTGTCGATGTTCTTTTTACCAGCTGCTTGCTCTGGGCTCATATAATAAACAGTTCCAACTGCCTTATCTGTCGCTGTTAAGGTTGTAACGTCTGGACGCTTTGCAACACCGAAGTCCATGACCTTAACCTTACCATCCTTTAGTAGCATAATATTTTGAGGCTTAATATCTCTATGTATTATCTGGTTTCTATGTGCTTCGCCAAGTGCACGTAAAATTTGTGCTGAATAACCAACAACCTCCTCGAAGCTAAGAGGCTTGTTTTTTGCGTTTAGGTAGTCCTTAAGAGTTAAGCCAAACAAGTATTCCATTACCATATACTTAACTCGTCCATTGGTTTTTACATCTTGAACGGCAACAATATTGCTGTGCTTTAGTTCTCTTGCAATTCTTGCTTCGTTATAGAACCTTTTAACTGTGGTTTCATCGTTTGAAACATCGTCCTTGAGGATTTTTATAGCAACTGTCATGTTGTTTAGATATGTATCTCTTGCTCTAAACACAACTGCCATACCGCCAACGCCAATAAGCTTGTCTATAATATATCTGTCTTCAAGGATTTTATTTTCATAATCCAAGTATTTGCCATATTTATCTTTTTGCATTGACAATCCCCTCCTTACATTCTGATTAAAACAGCGGTAATATTGTCATATCCGCCATTTCTGTTTGCGGTATCTATTAGCTTTCTTACTTTTCTGTCAAGGTCAACCTGGTCAAGCTTTGATGGATAGCGCTCATTTGAAACAATATCGCAAATAGCTGCGTTATCAACCATATTAGTAAGTCCATCCGTGCAGAAAAGAAGGAAGCTTCCCTCCTCTAGTTTTATTGTATAAATATCGCCCTCAACCTCGGTATCAGTGCCGACTGCTCTTGTGATGATATTCTTTTGGGAGGAGTTTTCTGCCTCCTCTGGTGTCATCGCGCCCATATCAATAAGGTATTGAACATAGGAGTGATCCTTTGTAATTTGCTTAATTGTATCTCCCTTTAGGGTATAAAGACGGCTATCACCAACGTTTATAACAAAAACGTTTTTGTCTATTATAAGAGCGCCAACCAAGGTTGTACCCATACCCTTATGGTCCTTGCTTTGCTTTGCGGCAACATATACGTTTTCGTTTGCAACTGCCACTCCCTTTGCAAGAGCTCTTTTTATATCACTGGTGCTTGCCTGCTTGTCTCTATTTTTGAGATATGGAATTATAAATTGGTCAACAGTATGCACAAAGGATTCTGCGGCGATTTTTGATGCTTCCTCGCCACCCTTTGCACCACCCATTCCATCGCAAACTACACAAAGAGTTGTTTTTTCAGTATACTTACGAAGCATGAAATTATCTTGGTTGTTGCTACGTCTCATGCCTGTATTTGTACTAGCAGAACAAATCATTCTCTTTCCTCCTTTGCTTGTCTTCTAAGTTGTCCACACGATGCGTTTATATCACTGCCCAAGCGGCGTCTTACAGTTGCGTTGATTCCCAAAGACAATAGTTTATTTTTAAAGTTATTTACGTTTTTTGATGTTCCAAGTCCCGTTTCCTTAACCTCATTTAATGGGATTAGGTTAACGTGACAAGGAGAATGTATATGCTTTTTCAAAATTTTTGCTAATCTAGCTGCGCCCTCCTCGGTATCATTTTGATCCGAAATAAGGGTGTATTCAAACGAAATTCTGCGTGATGTCTTTTCAAAATATTTTTGACACGCACAAAGCAATGCTTCGATTGGATATTTGTTATTTATCGGCATTATTTTGCTTCTTGTGTCATTGTCATAAGCGTGAAGCGAGATTGATAAAGTAACTGGCAAGGCTTCGTTTGCTAAATCATTTATTCTATCAACCAATCCACAGGTTGATAGCGAAATGTGTCTTAAGCCTATATTCAGTCCATTCTCGTTACTTACCAAGCGCAAGAATTTGATTGTATTATCGTAGTTATCAAGTGGCTCACCAATACCCATCATAACAATGTTTGAAATGCGCTCACCTGTATCCTTTTCTGCTGCAATTATTTGTCCAAGCATCTCAGATGGCAAAAGGTTTCTAACCCTACCAAGAAGCGTTGAGGCGCAAAACTTGCATCCCATTCTACAGCCTACTTGAGATGAAATACATAAGGTATTTCCGTGCTCGTATCTCATAAACACGGATTCAATATATTCGCCATCATATAGCTTAAAAAGATACTTAATTGTTCCATCAATTTGAGAAACAAGCTTCTTTTCAATAACGGGTAATGTCCACACAAAGTGATTATCAAGCTTTTGTCTTAAGGATGCGGGGATATTTGCCATTTCGTTTCCCCATTTGCCCTTATTAATCCAAGAGTATATTTGCTTTGCCCTAAACTTAGGCTCTCCGATCTTTATAATTTCCTCTTCTAGTTCGTTCAAAAACAATGATAAAATATCTATCTTTTCAAAGGATTCAGTCATTTTTTCTTCTCATTTTCATAACGTAAAATCCATCAGTTGAATTTACGTGTGGGAAAAATGTATATCCTCCTTTGGTAGATTTTATTTCGCCTATTTCAAAATCAATTGGCTCAAATTGTGGGTTATTTTCCAAGAATTTTTCGACATTTTTCTCGTTTTCAAGCGCGTTTAAGGTACAGGTGGAATAAACCAAAAATCCACCTTTTTTGACATATTTCGCCGAATTATTTAAAATGTCGTATTGAACGCATGGAAGCGCCATTATATTGTCGATTGATTTGTATTTTATATCGGGCTTTTTAAAGATTACGCCAAGCCCTGAGCAAGGAACATCACAAAGAACCCTGTCAAATTTTTCCTCATATTCAGAGACAAACTCCTTTGCGTTTTGTGCCCTCGTATTAATTATATCAATGCCGAGCTTTTTTGCTCCCTTTGAAATTAGGGAAAGCTTGTTTTCGTGAAGGTCCGAGGAAAAAATTTTGCCCTTGTTTTGCATATCAATTGCCATACTAAAGGTTTTTCCACCAGGACACGCGCATACATCTGCTATTGCTTCACCAGCGGTTGCACCGACAACCATTGATGCAATTCTTGATGACTCATCCTGTACAAAGCAAAGCCCTTCATCCAAATATTTTTGAAGGATGCTAATTGGTGCATCCGTCTTTAGAACATCCCTAGCAATTAAAGAGGCAAAAATCGAATAGCCCTCTGCCTTTATTTTTTCTATAAGCTCTTCTACGCTTACTTTCAAGGTGTT
>JAZNFR010000153.1:0-3117 GCA_045576055.1 Eubacteriales bacterium | reverse complement strand
AAAATGGACATGATTCACAATCACGGTCAAGATATTTTTAATGGTGTTTTAGCTATTGATTTTGGCACAGGGGCTAAGTTTTCATTTGTTCCACGCGAGGCAACTGCTAAGCATGCTGGAGGCGAAACCAAAATTACTATGTATGGAATTGACGGCACCTTTATTAAAGGTACGGGTAAGGAAATTCTTGTAGAAATTGCAAAAGCAAATATGAGATTTGACTATCAAATTATTCAAAACGGTATTATCGAGCTTTGCGATTTTAATAACAATTGTAGCCTTATGTTCGTTCCAAACAAGGGCTCACTTAAGATTGAAAAGCTTCGTCAACCTGGTAAGGTTACCTCTGATTATGTTAATGTTCGTATTATACCTGACGAAAATGGCGAATATGAGTTTGCCATTGAGGGTGATTTCCTAGATAAGGGTGCAACCTTAGCACAAAATATGAGCTATGATTACTATGCTGATTTGGCTGAAAAGGATTACCTTGCTTGGGAAAAGAAATATGGTCCTAAAAACAAATATGAAAAGGAATGTGCTTACATAATGTGGTCAAACACTATTGCTCCTCTTGGAAACTTCCCATGCGAAGCAATCGTTATGGGTAAGGCTGGTATGAGTAATGTTTGGAGCTGGGATAATGCGTTTAATGCGCTTGGTCTTGCCGACATTGACTACCGAATTGCTATGGACCAATTTATGATAATGTACAAGCACATCAACCGTGTTGGCAGAGTTCCTGATGCTATTTCTCAAAACTATAAGGTTTGGAACTTTGTTAAGCCTCCTGTACAGGGTTGGATGTACAAGCAAATGATAAAGAGAAACCCAGAGTTTGATACTCCTCACGCGCTTGAAGAGGTTTACTTTGAGATGAAGCGCAACACTGACTGGTGGCTAAACCTACGTGGCGATGTTCCATCATATTACCACGGAAATGATTCAGGACAAGACAACTCAACATGCTTTGATAAGAGTGAGCATATAGAAACCGGTGAGCTTATCGCATTCCTTTCCGTTCAATGCTCTTTCCTTTCTGAGGCTGCTGAAAAGCTTAACTATCCAACTGACAAAAAGATTTATGCTCAGCTTGCTAAGGAGCTTGCAGAAAAAGCTATTAAGGACTACTGGGATGGCGAAAAGATTTTTGTTCGTCTTGCTGAAACCGGCGAGCCATACTACTGTAACGCTTTAATGCCACTCCGTGTTATTGTTCTTGAGGATATGTTACCAAAGGAAATTCAAGAATACATTGTAAAACAAATTACTGAGCACCACCTATGTAAAGGCGGTATTGCTAGTGAGGCGCTTGACAGCCCAATGTTCGTTGAAAATGGATATTGGCGTGGTGCAGTTTGGGCTCCTGACGTTGTAATGTTTGTTTATGCTCTACGCAACCTTGGCTACACCGAGCTTGCTAACACAATTGCAGAAAACTATAAGTCCTCTATTTGCAAATATGGCTTTAGCGAAAACACAAGTGCTATTACTGGCAAGCAGCTCCGTTGCAAGGGCTATGCTTGGGCAGCTAACGCATATCAAGTGCTTTAATAAAATAGAAAAGGTGCCTTATGGCGCCTTTTTATTTTTAATTCATTGCAATTTGTTTTTATCTATGATAAAATTGATTTATAACTAAATCGACGAGGTTTTTATGATTATTAAAGATTGGAAAATGGATTTTGGTAAGTATTCGGGGCTTGCCTGTTCTCTGCCATGTGACATGTATAGTGTGCTATACGAGCACGGCTATATTGACGACCCATATTATGGGGTGAATGAGGAAAATTTAACCGACCTTTCAAGACAGGATTCTGTTTTTTATAGCGAGTTTTCTTTAACTGAAGACGAGCTTGAATGTGAAAAAATCAATTTAACATTTTTTGGACTTGACACAATTTGCGATATTTATTTTAATGGTTTTCTTTTAGATAGCGTTAAAAATATGCACAGAATGTATGAGTACGACGTTAAAAGCTTGGCTAAAAAAGAAAATGAAATAAGACTTGAATTTAAAGCACCCATTCCTTATTTTGAGAAAATGGAAAAACAACATCATTTATATATGAATGGCGACACTATTGAGGGTGCTTCTCATTTAAGAAAAGCATTTTATATGTCGGGCTGGGACTGGGCGCCTAAGCTATCTAATATGGGTATTTTCCGTCCTGTTGAAATTCGTTGCTATGATACTGATAAATTAGACGATTTTTCTATTATTCAGCACCACGAAAATGGTTCTGTAAGACTTGAGATTTCCGCTAATACTAAGCACGGAGCAACTAATTTAGATATCTTTTGCGAAATTGACGGACAGGTTGTCAAATTAACTGATGGCAAGGGCGAAATTGTCATTAAAAATCCAAGACTTTGGTGGCCAAACGGCTATGGAAAGCAAGAATTATATGATGTTACATTTTGCTTATACAGTGGCAATGATTTAATTGATACAATGAAAAAATCAATAGGCCTACGCACATTGGAATTAAGCCGAGATGATGACGAATTCGGTCAAGAATTTTGCTTTAAGGTAAATGGCATTAAGATCTTTGCAATGGGTGCAAACTATGTACCTATGGACAACCTACTCTCTCGCGAAACTAACGAGCGACTTGAAAGACTAATAAAGGACTGTATTTTTGCCAACTTCAACTGTATAAGAGTTTGGGGTGGTGCTTACTACCCTTCTGACTGTTTTTACGAGCTATGCGATAGATATGGTCTTATTGTTTGGCAGGATTTTATGGTTGCTTGTGCTAACATTTGGTTAAATGACGAGATGGAAAAGGAATTTATTTCCGAGGCAATATACAATGTAAAAAGAATAAGGCATCACGCGTCCCTTGGTCTTCTCTGTGGAAACAATGAAATGGAAGAGGCTATTTGCCACTGGGAAGGTACAGACGGTAACGACCCAAAGGTGCGCCGTGATTACTTAAAGCTATATGAGGATATTTTGCCGAAAATTTGTAAGGAATATGCTCCTTATATTTCATATACTCCGTCAAGTCCGACCTCTGGTGGTGGATTTAACAACCCTAAGGACTATACACGTGGGGACGTGCATTTTTGGAATGTATGGAATGGCGATTGCGAGTTTGACGAATACAGAAA
>JAZNFR010000152.1:0-6290 GCA_045576055.1 Eubacteriales bacterium | reverse complement strand
TACTTAATATTCATTTTGAAATTATTTTTTTATCGGTGAAATAATAACGCTCATTTTTCTTCCGTCAAGTGCAGGAGCCTTGTCAGTTGTTCCAAACTCGGAGCATGCTTCAACAAACTTACCTATAAGCTCTACTCCAACGTCAGTATGTGCCATTTCTCTACCTCTGAAAGAAATAACAACTCTAACCTTATCTCCGCCCTTCAAGAAACGGATTGCATTATTTGCTTTTGTGTTAAAATCGTGAGTATCAATTCTGCAAGAAAGCTGAACTTCCTTAACATCAACGGTTTGTTGCTTTTTTCTTGCTTCCTTTTCTTTCTTGTCGCGGTCGTAACGATATTTACCGTAGTCCATAATACGACAAACAGGTGGATTTGCACCTGGAGCAATGAGAACAAGATCAAGTCCTTCTGCATAAGCCTTTTCAAGCGCCATATCAGATGACATAACTCCTAATTGTTCACCGTTATCAGATACAACTCTTACTTCCTTGAATCTGATATCTTCATTGATAGTCATTTCTTTTGCGTTGCTAATAATTAAGCACCTCCAATTTACCAAAAGCATGGTATGCAAAAAATAAAAAATGTGCGAAAGAAACACTAATCTCCGCACAACAAAAAACCACTTAAAGTAGTAAATTATTAACCACAAGCACCGTGTGTCCTTGGGTGAGAACGGAGTGTTCTGCTTCCTTTTGCCTAGTTATAATATCATACTTTTCTCAACTTGTCAATAGTAATTTTGAATTTTTTGAAAATTTTTCTATAAATTAATATCCCGTCACCAAAATAGCGACGGGATACTGTAAATATTAGATATTTTGCTTATAGTTTGTCTTTAAAATGTGTGTAAGTAGACGGGTTGCACATAGCTGAGCATCCTCTTTCTTTACATTTCCATTTTCAAGGCCCTCAATAATCTCTTTTCTAAAGCGACCAGGCATAATAAGGTCGTTACAAGCATGAACGTGCTCTTGTGGGTTTGCGCAAGGGTTCCAGTCGGTCATAACAATGCCCTCATAGTCCCATTCTCCTCTTAAAATACCCATCAAAAGGTCGTAGTTTGTTGATGCAAATGTACCATTTATTTTATTATAAGCGGTCATAATTGCGTGAGGTCTGCCCTCTTCAACAGCAATTTTGAAGCCCTTTAGGTAAATTTCACGTAGTGCACGCTCAGAAACCTGTGAATCAGAAACGCCACGCTCATACTCAATATTGTTACAAGCAAAGTGCTTAACTGTTGTATATTTACCTGTTGACTCTGCATTGTCATCATATTGAACGCCGATAGTGATATATGCTCCTATTTTACCTGAGATAATTGGATCCTCTGATAGATATTCAAAGTTTCTACCATTTAGTGGGTTTCTGTGAATATTGATACCAGGAGCAAGCCAGCCCTCTATGTCAGAAACGATTAAATCATCACGAACACATTCGCCAAATCTTCTTGCACTTTCAAGGTCCCAAGAGTTAGCCATACAAGTGCCTGATGGGTATGCAACAACCTCACGAGAAAGGTCAGTATCTGTGTCAATTGGAGTTGTAAATATAGCAAGACGAACACCGGCAGGGCCGTCAGCACAAGCATTTACAGGGATTGCGTATTTCTCGCTTGACCACATTTCTCCTGCCGCACCACGCACCTTGATAGACATGCTACCAACATTGGCGTTAGCATTAGAGCCCTCGTAAATAACACCATTTAGTATGTCAGCAAGCTCGGCATTAGAAAACTCTGCGACAACGTCTTCAACCGTCGCTTTTCCATCTATAACATCCTTTAATGTATAGTGCTCGTTGTTCTTTTTCTCTAATAGCTTTGGTGGGTTGTTTTCAATTACATTATGTACAACTGTTTCAACTGCATCACAGTCAAATTCAAGCACCTTTGCGCTCTCTTTTTCAGCCTTTTCGCCCTCATATGTATAAGGAATAGCACCCTTATTTGAAAGCTCCTTAAAATCCTTTTGTTTTGTGCATCTGTTCTTGACAACATCGCAAATAACTTCCTTATTTAAGTTAATTGCGCACGCGATTTTAGTGTTTCTTGATGAGTTACCAACCCTCACATAGTATTTGCCAGCTTCAAGAATAAAGCTTGCTCTTTCCTCGTCATATGATGCCATTTCGGTTAGGTCAAAAGACAAAAGAAGCTCACAGCTTTCATTTGGCGCAAGAACATCTGTCTTTGCATATGTGCAAAGCTCTTGATATGCTTTTTCAAGTTTAACTGAAGGTGCTGAAAGATAACACTGAATAATTTCTCTACCATTATATTTACCGGTATTTGTTACCTTAACTGTCAAATCAATAATTTGACCATCAATGCTTACGTCAATAACATCGCTTGCAAACTCAGTATAAGATAGACCATAGCCAAATGGGTATCTTGGAGCTACACCAAAGGTATCAAAGTATCTATAACCAACGTAAATGCCTTCCTTGTAAGGCACTTCCTTGGTGGTTATTCCCTCTTTTGTTGGGTAATCCTCGTATTTATATGCCCAAGTGGTTGTTAGCTTTCCGTTTGGTGTAACCTTGCCAGAAAGCACGTCAGCAACAGCAAAGCCAAACATCTCGCCACCCAAGGAAACGTCAACTATTGCATCAATATCGCAGTCATCAATTGCTCTTAAATCAAGTGGTCCACAGGTGTTAAGAAGCAAGATTGTTTGTTTAAAGTATTTAGAAACTGTTTTAACAAGATTAATTTCATCCTGGTGGAGTCTAAAATAGCCTTCTTCATCCTTCAAATCAAAGCCTTCTCCGCTGTTTCTACCAAGTGTGATAATAGCAACGTCGGATTTTTTAGCAGCTGCCTCAATCATTGCACTATCAATCTTAATTTCCTCTTGGCGCCATGTCCATACGTCCCAGCTTCTGTTCATTAAGCGTTGGTCTTCCCAATCCTTAATGAAATCTAAGCAAAACGCTTCTACTTCACTATTAAGCTTATAGCCTGCATCCTTTAAGCCTTCATTGATTTGAGAAATAGATTGTGCCATCATATCGCCTGAGCCCCATCCAAGACGGAAGCATCTGTACGCGCAAGTACCAAAAAGCGCAATTTCCTTATTTTTATCAAGTGGAAGCGCACTGTTTTCGTTCTTTAAAAGAACCATACCGTCAGCCGCTGCCCCTCTTGCAAAATCCATTTTTTCTTGTCTTAACATATTTTTTCTCCCTAAAGATAAATATTTCATATTTATTCTACCATAGTTTTCCTTGGTAGTCAATTGTAATTATTGAAAACTTATCTACATTTTAATAGAAAAGCGAGTGCCAAAGCACTCGCTTGTTTAATTTTCAAAAAGCTTGAAAGCGGTTTCTGTCATAACATATATGCTTGTAGCTTTTTTATTTTTATTTTTCGAGGAAATAAATATGCCTTCATCAATTCCAAAAAAGTTTGGTTTTCCAGAAAATAAAACTATTACTGTTTCATCCTTTTGTTTTATTGGCTTTATTAGTGCAGTTTTTACACTACTTGGTCGCATTATTCCACCGAAAGGAAATAACTCCTCTTTATAAATTGTGCCATCTTCTCCACAATGAATTATAGTTGATTTAGTTATTGGGTCTTTTATTGCATATACAGTATAATTCTGCCCCTCGTATTCAAATTTCACTACGTTATAATTTTCATTATATTCGGTTGTTGTGCCAAATTTACGGTAATAATTATAAATAGAAAGGCTTTTTTCTTCCTTACATTCCATTATGTCGGAAACATCACAATTAAGGCAAGAGCAAATTTTTACAAGTGTTTCAGTTGTAACTGTCTTATTCTTTGAAAGCTTAGCTATAATTCTTGAGCTTACCCCTGTTTCCTCCATAAGCTCAGTTTTTGTCATGTTTTTATCGATTAGTAACTTCCACAGCTTAGAATAATCTATATACATATGCTCACTCCCTTTCTAATTTTATAATACCATAAACAAATAAATATGTCAATAAATATTTACTTTAGTAAAATATTTGTAACATTACTTCAAATTTAAAGCGAGTGCCGAAGCACTACCTTTTCATGTTAAATTCAATGCTTTTTCAAATACTCACGCAAGCGGTATTCTTCTGTTTTGACTTTTTCTAATTTTAAAAACGCAGTTTTTACCCTTTCATCGTTAATAATCTTGTCAATTCCTTTTATCTCTTTTAGCTCTTGCAAAAGAATTTCGCTGCGTGACTTTCCGTCCACTCTTATTCCACCTGCTTCTTGAATGTTTTTTAATAATGGTGTTGTGTGATGATTAATTTCATACGTATCAAAATGTACACTGAAATCACATGCTCTTTCAAGCCACATTATTGAGTTTTCTGTATCTCCAACTTCAAGATATAATCTTAATAATGTTTTACAAGCATCAACTGCGACTTGCGAATGGAATTGATAATCACCGTTTGGAAATAACACATCCATTATACCAACGATTTGCTTTTGCATAACTATTTTTTCTTCTGTTGAATACACTGGCTTTTTGTCAATAAAATGATATGAAATTAAATCTATACATTGAAGCATTTCGCTAAATAACTCAAGCAAATAGCTTTGTTTTTTCTCTAATCCTTCTTGACCATAATCGCCCCATTTATGTAGCATAAATTGCTCTTTTGAATATAAGAATGGAACCATTTGCTCAACGACATGCATCATTTTTTCTTTTTCACCCGTGTAATCGTAAGCCGTTGCTAAAGAGTCAAGAGCCTGATTCCTTATTCCACTATCTGTGCAATGCTCAAGGACATAATTTAAAATGTTAATAACTTCATTATAAACCGCCTTGTCTTTGTTTTTAAAATTAGATGAGATTAAAGTATTAGCAAGCCTGACTTTTATTAAATATGACCTTGGAAACTTCGATTGAGCCTCTCTTAAAATCTCTATTGCTCTTTCATAACCATCTGTAACAATAGCCTTGTAAGATGAAAAAATATAATCTTCCACTTGTTTTTCATCGTCACCAAAATTCACACCAAGTATTTCATCTGTCGACACGCCAAATGCCTTTGACAAGGGAACTATTTGTGTAATATCAGGATAACCTACATCTCTTTCCCATTTTGATATTGCTTGAGGAGTTACACCAACAAGCTCCGCAAGTTCTTCCTGTGTTATCTTTCTTTGCTTTCTTAACTCTTTGATAATTTCACCAATTGTTCGTGCCATAATAGTCCTCCGTAAAATGTATTTCGGTACCGTAACTATATTGTATCACATCTATTATACCATTTACACATACAGAAAAGCAACATAAACTAAACGGAAAGTTGAGTTTTAATAAGAAAAACGAGTGCGTGATGCACTCGCTTTATTATTATTTCTTAGGATAGCTATCCTTTAGTCCTACGATACGGTTATATGTGTTAGGATATTTTGTGTCCTTGCAGTAATAGCCATTTCTTACAAATTGGAACTTTTCACCAGGCTCTGCCTCGTCAAGGCACTTTTCAACAAGTGCGTTTTCAACCTTTTGTAGGGAATCTGGGTTCAAGTAATCATTATAGGTTTTGCCCTCAGGCATATCGCCGAGATTATCAATTGTAAATAGCTTATCGTATAGCATAAGAGTTGTTTTTTGAGCATTTTCACTGCTTAACCAGTGGATTGTGCCCTTAATCTTACGTCCGTCAGCTGGCATACCATTACCTGTTTCAAGGTCGGCTGTACATCTGATTTCGATAATTTCTCCGTTTTCGTCCTTAATTATCTCGTTACACTTAACAATGTAAGCACCCATTAGACGAACCTCGCCATCTGGCTTTAGACGGAAGAACTTTGGTGGTGGAACCTCCTCAAAATCACTCTTATCAATATAAATTTCACGAGTAAATGCAAGGTTTCTTGTTCCTGACTCTGGGTCGTTTGGATTGTTGGAAACTGGGAAATATTCAACCTTATTTTCGTCGTAGTTAGTGATAACAAGCTTAATTGGATTAGACACACAAATTCTTCTTTGTGCAGTCATATTAAGCTCTTCTCTAATGCAGTGCTCTAAAAGCTCAATATCAACGATACTATAAGCCTTAGCGACGCCTGCACGGCTAACAAAGTCAATAATTGATGCTGGTGTATAGCCACGTCTGCGAAGGCCGCAAAGTGTTGGCATTCTTGGGTCGTCCCAGCCATCAACCATATTGTTTTCAACAAGGTATCTTAAATATCTCTTGCTCATCACAGTATATGTGACGTTAAGACGTGCAAATTCTCTTTGCTTCGGCTTGTTTTCAAAGCCGATATTGTCAACAACCACTCATAAAGCGGACGGTGGTTTTCAAATT
>JAZNFR010000151.1:0-11455 GCA_045576055.1 Eubacteriales bacterium | reverse complement strand
ACCGCTTGGCCTCCGACTTGCCACTCTTCTATTACCCTGGCTATAAGATTTATGTAGAGAACGAAGGCGAAAAAACAACCATAACCCCTTATGAGGTTGATGGATTAATTACGTTTGAGCTTGAAGCTGGCGCATATGAGGTTAAAACCGATTTTGTTGGTTCAACAGCAAGGCGTTTAGGTAAGATTTTGACAATCGTCACATCCATATTGACGTTTTTAATACTCTGCTTTGCAATTTATTTGGAAACACCACTTCGTGGCCTTCCAAAAAGGATATGCGCAAAATTAAAAAAAGAGAGCGCTGAAATTGTGCACTCTAATACTTGACTTAATATTATAAAGGTGTTATAATTTAAAATATTAAATAGCAAAAGGAGAATTTTTATGAAAGCAGTTATAACAGTTATAGGTAAGGACTCTGTTGGTATTATTGCAGATGTTAGCAAGGAATGCGCAGAGCATAAGGTTAATATCATTGATATTACACAAAGTGTTTTGAAGGACTATTTTGCTATGATTATGCTTGTTGAAATAGACAAAATGGAAACAAATTTCCTAGATTTCCAAAAGGTTTTATCTAATTTGGGAGAAGCAAAGGGACTTGACATTCGTGTTATGCACGAGGAAATCTTTAATTCAATGCATCGAATCTAATCGGCGAAAAGAGGTTAACAATGGTTAATATAAACGATATACTTGAAACGGTCAATATGATTAAGCAGGAAAACCTCGATATCCGTACAATAACTATGGGTATTTCACTTTTCGACTGCATTAGCGATGACCAAAAAAGACTTGAAACAAAAATTTATGACAAAATAACCAAGAGCGCCGAGAATTTGGTATCAACCGCGAACGGTCTTGAGGCAAAATACGGCATTCCAATTATAAATAAACGCGTGTCTGTTACACCTATTTCTTTGGTGGGCGCGTGTGCAGATAAGGACGGCTATGTTCGACTAGCACAGGTGCTCGAAAAGGCAGCAAACGAGGTTGGCATCAACTTTATCGGTGGCTATAGCGCCCTTGTTCAAAAGGGAATGACAAAGGGGGCAAAAAATCTTATCGATTCAATCCCTGAGGCACTTGCGACAACCAGTAAGGTTTGCTCTAGCATCAACGTTGCTAGTACAAAGGCTGGTATTAATATGGATGCGGTTGCTCGCATGGGCGAGATTATGAAGGAGACTGCATACTTAACAAAGGATAACGACTCAATCGGATGTGCTAAGCTTGTCGTCTTTTCAAATATACCTGAGGACAATCCATTTATGGCTGGTGCAGTTCATGGTATGGGCGAATCAGATACCGTAATCAATGTTGGCGTTTCTGGCCCTGGTGTTGTTGCTTCGGCTATAAAAAGAGAAGGCTTCTGTGATTTCTCGCAGCTCGCCGATGTTATTAAAAAGACAGCATTTAAAATTACTAGAGTTGGTCAGCTAATTGCTTACGAGGCGTCAAAGAAATTAAACACTCCATATGGAATTATTGACCTTTCCTTGGCTCCAACCCCTGCAGTTGGTGACTCAGTTGCTAGAATACTTGAAAATATGGGTCTTGAAAGATGTGGCACACACGGAACAACTGCCGCACTTGCAATGCTTAACGACGCGGTTAAGAAGGGTGGCGTTATGGCATCATCCCACGTTGGCGGACTTAGTGGTGCGTTTATTCCTGTTTCCGAGGATGCAGGTATGATCGAAGCTGCTGAAATTGGCGCTTTAAGCATCGAAAAACTCGAGGCGATGACTGCTGTTTGCTCTGTTGGTCTTGATATGATCGCTGTTCCAGGCGATACAAGCGCATCAACACTTTCTGGAATCATAGCAGATGAAATCGCCATTGGCGTTATCAATAACAAAACAACAGCCGTTAGACTCATTCCTGTTTACGGTAAGGGCGTTGGCGAAAGCGTAGAGTTTGGTGGACTTTTAGGTCACGCGCCAATTATGAAGCTCAGTGGATATTCAAGCGAGGAATTTATTAAAAGAGGTGGCAGAATCCCTGCTCCAATCCATAGCTTGAGAAACTAAATTTTGAAAAAATCGCACCCCCTGTGTGGATAAATTGCCGTTTATACGGGTGTTGCTTATTACGCAATCTGCGTAAAGGAGGAAAAATGAAAAAACTAGATACAATCTGTGTTCAAGGTGGATATAAGCCAAAAAGTGGCGAACCAAGAGTTGTGCCAATAGTGCAAAGCACAACCTATTACTACGAGAAGGCTGGTGAAATGGCAGACCTTTTCGATTTGAAAAGCGAGGGGTATTTCTATACACGCTTGGCAAATCCAACTGTTGACGCATTTGAAAAGAAGCTAACAGAACTTGATGGTGGTGTTCTCGGCATCGCAACCGCTTCTGGTATGAGTGCAACACTTTTGGCTATATTAAATGTTGCAGGCGCGGGCGATAATATCGTTGCGTCAAGGGCGATTTATGGTGGTAGCTATAATCTATTTTCAGTTACCTTGCCAAAATATGGCATCCAGTGTCGATTCTTCGACCCAGATGATGCTCAAGAGAACATCGAAAAGCTTGTTGACGATAAGACAAAAGTAATCTTTGCAGAAACTATTGCTAACCCAACAATCGTTGTTTTAGATTTTGAAAAGCTAGCAAGCATTGCAAAGAAGCACAAGGTTTTATTCATGGTTGATAACACCTTGGTTACACCTGTTCTTTGTAGACCTTTAGACTTCGGTGCTAATATTGTTATTTATTCTTCATCTAAGTATCTTGACGGCCATGCTGTTGCACTTGGTGGTTGTATTGTAGACGGAGGAAACTTTGATTTCACTGCAACTAATAGATATGAGGAATTTTTAAAGCCTGATGACAGCTATCACGGACTTGTTTATGCATCCCTTGGCAAAACTGCCTTCGGTGTTAAGTGCAGAGTCCAAATGATGCGTGACCTTGGCGCTATTATGAGCCCGGAAAATGCTTTCCTTACAAACCTAGGTATGGAAACCTTGGCGCTTCGTATGGAAAGACACTCCGAAAACGCAAGAAAGGTTGCAGCCTTCCTTGCATCCCACCCAAAGGTTGAATGGATATTGCACCCATCACTTAGGGACAACAAATACTATGATTTAGCAAACAAATATATGCCAAATGGTCAAGGCGGTATGATGAGCTTTGGCGTAAAGGGTGGCAGTGAAAAGGCTTCTAAGTTCATGGAGGCTTTAAAAATGATCGCAATAGTTACCCACGTTGCGGATTCTAGAAGCTGTGTTCTTCACCCAGCATCAACAACTCATCGTCAGCTATCAAGCCAAGACCTTGAGGCAATCGGAATCAAGGACAATTTAATTCGTTTGTCTGTTGGCATTGAAAACGCCGATGACATCATTGACGATATTAAGCAAGCTCTTGACCAAATAGACTAATTTAGACACAGGGTGGCTCGTTTTGTAAAATTTGAGCCAAAAACAAATGCAAAAGGAGAAAGAAATGCCCATTATAATACCAAAGGACATTCCCGCATATTCAACCTTGCTTGGCGAAAACATTTTCGTTATGAATAATGAAAGAGCAACGGCACAGGATATACGTCCAATAGAAATTGCAATACTTAATTTAATGCCGACGAAAATTGAAACAGAGACTCAACTTATCAGATTGCTCTCAAACTCTCCACTTCAAATAAAGGTTACTCTTATAGGAACGGAGAGCTATGTTGGTAAGCATACGCCACTTGGACACCTACAAAGATTTTATAAGACCTTCTCCGAGGTTAAAAATAATCATTTTGATGGTATGATTATTACTGGTGCGCCAGTTGAGATGATGGAGTTTAGCGAGGTAAAGTATTGGAAGGAATTGACCGAAATACTTGATTTTGCAAATACCAATGTTCAAAGCACTATCTTCATTTGCTGGGGGGCACAGGCGGCGCTTCACTATTACTACGGGCTTAATAAGTCCGTGCTTGATAAGAAGCTTTTTGGTGTCTTTAAACATAAAAAATTTGTAAACTTTGACCCACTTTTAAAGGGAACAGATGAGGAGTTTTATATGCCTCACTCCCGTCATACAACGGTCGATATTAACGATATAAGAAGCGTTGATGACTTGCTTGTTTTGGCAGGCTCTGACAAAATTGGCGCATCGGTTGTTCGTTCAAAGGACGGCAAACGCATTTTCTTAATGGGTCATATGGAGTACGATAAGGATACCCTCAAAAATGAATATTATAGAGACCTTGGAAAGGGGCTTCCAATCGACCCACCTGAAAATTATTTTAAGGATGAGGAAAAGACAAGGGTTGTTCCAAACTGGTACTCGGTTGCTAACTTAATCTATTCAAACTGGCTAAACTACTACGTTTATCAGGTTACTCCTTATGATTGGAAAAAACAAGAAAAATAAAACAAAAACCACTTGCAAAATGCAAGTGGTTTTTTATCATTCGTCCTCGCCGTATAGGAAATAGTAGTCAAGTTCATTTGCCTTAACTGTGTAGAAGGTAATGGATGCGCCCTTTTCGGAAATTTTCATTTTAAGTGCACTAGATGCTTCGTGCTCCATTAGCTTTTTAAAGTACAACTCGTTTGCAACGGCGGCCTTTATTCCTCCGATAGGGAAGAAGGAACTGTTTTCTGGGTCCTCATAAGGCTTTGAATCGAGCGGCAAGCGCTTAACAAAAACTGTTCCATATTCAAAGTAATCGCCAGGGTTTATGGTGATTGTTCCGTTTTCACCGTTCACTGTTGCGCCACTTGTGAAGTGCTTTTCAGCAACAATGGTTTTAATTCCACCAACCTCGCTATGATAAGCGGCAGACAAAAGCTTGTTGTTAGCTAGCTCCTCTTCGCTTGGGCTAGATGGACCGTATCCACCGTCGGGATATGTTTTGTCATCGGAATACTTTTCCCAAAGTTGGTCGTAGGTAAGGCCTAAATCGTCCTTTAATATCTCATATTTGTAATTTTTGTTCTGGTTGACTAGTAGCTCCTTTAATTCAACTACCAGCATTTCTTGGCGCTCCTTTTCAGCATCGCTCAAGAAAACCATACTCTTTTCACCGGCGGAATCGGTGTGGGTTTTGTATAGCGTGTTTATAACAATGATTTTATATCTAAGGTAGTTTTTGAGGTAGTAGCTTTCAATTTCTTCCTCGGTTACCTTTTCATTGTTTTCGCCCAAAAGGTAAGCCCTTACCTTGTTCTCCTTTGATTGCTTTTCGTAAACTGAAAGCAAGGTTTTTCTGTCAAAGCCGTATTCCTTTAGCTTATCCTCGCCAAAGGTATTGACAATTTCGTTTACGGCAAGCTTGATGTACGCTTCGTCCTCTAAGGAAAGTGAAAGGTCGTATTCGTCGAAAAGCAATTGCGAGTAGAGAAGACTCAAAACACTTTGCTCAAATGATGCGCGATATTTGTAGTCAATATACTTTCCAAGCGTTACACCACTTTGTATTTCGCGTGACAAATCCTCGTCGGTAAAGTCGAAGGTCGCGCCAGCGTTTTTTGCTTCATTTACCAATATCTGCTTTTTGAACATGCCCATTAAATAGGTGTATTCCTTTTCGGTGATTGAGTATTTACCTAGCTTGAAAATGTCCTTGTTTCCACAAGCTGTTAAAACGGGCAAGGTCAAAATTAACACAAAAATCAGACACAGGGTGCGACATAATAGTTTTTTCAAGATGAAAATCTCCTTTTTATAGTGGAAAAATGTGTTTAAATTTATCTATTTAGTATTATAGCATAAAAATCTAAAAATTAAAGGTCTTTAGAGGCTTTTTCATTGTAAAATTTTAAAAGCTCAATAGTTTTCTCGTAAATTGCGAATCCACCATCGCCCTTTATGCAGAAATAAGGTGTTTTTCCAACTCCAACAACAGTTACCTTGCTTCTGTCAAATTTGGAAACCTCAACAAATGCGCCAAGGTCAATAATTTCTGGGAATAACCTTATCTCCCCACGAAGCTCCTCAACCTTTTTAATTTTACATTTTTGAGAGAGTGCCTTAATTAGAGCTATATATGTTAAAGCCTCTGCCTCCTTCGGCACCTTGCCGAATCGGTCGGTAAGCTCGGCTAAAACGTCAACTCTGTCCTCATCTCTTTCGATGTGGGCTATTCTTTTGTAAATTTCAATTCTTTGGGTAGAGGATGGAACATACTTGCTCGAAATGTAAGCATCACGGCAAGAATTTACCTTCGTTTCATAAATTTCGCGTGGAGCAACGCCCTTTTCCTCAAGAACTGCCTCGTTAAGAAGGCGAATGAAAAGGTCGTAACCGACGGCATCAAGGTGTCCGTGCTGCTCACTGCCAAGAAGATTGCCAGCACCGCGTATTTCGAGGTCGCGCATAGCAATTTTAAAGCCGGCACCGAACTCAGCAAAGTCGCGGATTGCGTTGAGTCTCTTGGTTGCGATTTCGGAAATTTCCTTTCCTCTTCTATATGTGAAAAATGCATACGCACGACGATGACTTCTTCCAACACGCCCCCTGATTTGGTGTAGCTGTGCAAGTCCCATTTTGTCTGCATTTTCAACAATTAGTGTGTTTGCGTTAGGAATATCAATTCCTGTTTCGATTATCGTTGTACAAATTAGAATATCAACCTCGCCTATGACTAAGCTATGCCAAATTGATTCAAGCTCGTCGCGCTCCATTTGACCGTGGCCAACGGCAATTATTGCGTCGGGGAACTCCTTTTGAAGCTCTACTCGAGTGGCGTAAATCTTTTTAACATCGTTTAGTAGATAGAAAACCTGACCACCACGATGCAGCTCACGCTTTATGGCGTCAACTATAATTCTTTTGTCGTGCTCTAAAACGTAAGATGCAACGCCGACACGACCCTCGGGCGCTTCGTCAAGAACAGAGAGGTCGCGTATTCCGCCGATAGCCATGCTAAGTGTGCGTGGAATAGGGGTGGCGGAAAGGGTGAGCACATCAACATCTGGCCAAGCTTGCTTGATTTTTTCCTTTTGCCCAACGCCAAAGCGCTGCTCCTCGTCAATGATTAAAAGACCTAAGTCCTTGAATTCGATGTTTTTGGAAAGAAGCTTGTGTGTGCCGATTATAATATCAAGGTCGCCTCGACGAAGAGAACGCAAGGTTGCATTTTGCTCCTTTTGTGTTCTAAATCTTGAGATCATACCGATGTTTACGCCAGTTCCGGCAAAGCGAGAAAGGGCAGTTTGGTAATGCTGCATAGCCAAGATTGTGGTTGGCACTAAAATAGCAACCTGCTTGTTATTAGCTACCGCCTTCATAGCTGCGCGAAAGGCAACCTCGGTTTTTCCGTATCCAACATCTCCACAAAGAACTCTATCCATAGGATATGGCTTTTCCATATCGCCAAAAATATCGTTTATAGCCACAAGCTGTGAATCGGTTTCGTCATATTCAAACGAGGAGGCGAATTCATCCTCCATTAGTGGGTCGGGCAAGAAAGCGAAGCCGTCTATTCTTTGACGTCTTGCGTATAAATCGATTAGCTCCTTTGCCATGTCTTGAGCCGATTTTTTGGCACGCTGTGTCGATCTTTTCCATTCTGCCCCTCCCATTTTAGAGAGCTTAACATCTCCATCAAGCGAGCCTGCACCGATGTATTTTGATACCATATCTAGCTGGTCAACGGGTAAATAAAGCTTGTCGGTTCCTGCGTATTGAATTGTGATATAATCCTTGTATGTGCCCATTACTGATAGGTTTTGAATACCGAGGTATTTGCCTATTCCATAACGCACATGAACTACAAAATCACCAACATTTAGGTCAGTGCAGGAAAGAATTTTTTCTCCTGCGTTTTTAGAAAATGCTTGGTTTTTAATAATCTTCTTTTTTACTCTTGCTTCGCTTGAGGAAAGAATCAAAAGTGCAAGCTTAGATTCGGGAATTTCAAATCCGTCAGGGAAAAATCCAAAGGTTACGTAAATAACACCCTCGGCTAATGAATCAAGTGACATTTCTTCCTTTAATAAGGATGCAGGAATACTAATTTCATTTAGAACCTTGACGGCGTGCTTTGCCTCCTGCGCGCTTTGACACACAAGAACTGAACGATATGAGTTGTCGTGGTAGTAGCGCATCTCCTCATAGAGCATATTTATTGAACGATTGGTAAAGAATGCACCCTTTGTGTTGAAGTGAAAAATACCACCTAGCTCCTCAAAGGTCGACATTATATATGTGTCGATATTAATGGCTTGAACATTTGACCTGAAAGTGTCAATTAACGACAACGGGGCACTAAATTCTGCATATTTTGTCGGTAAAAGGTTACTTTCTATTAAGGATGCTGCTGCCTCGTTTTCTTCCTTCTTTGAGTCGCTTGCTTTTTTGGAAACTGCGTTTGTATCAGAAATGATTAAGAAAGAGGAGGAATCAAAATAATTTAACAGGCATTCCTTTTCGGGATATATAAGTGAAACATACTTATCAAAGAATGGATGCGAAAATCCCCCAGCTCGTATAGATGTTAATTCAAGCTTTAGCTGTTTTATTTCCTCTTCATCCTTTGCAAGCGCGATAAGACCCTCAATCTCCTCGGCTATTTTATCAAGCTGCGCGGTCGTGGCAACGATTTCACGCGATGGAGTGATTTTAAAGGAGGTAATTTTCTCCTCCATTCTTTGCGTAAGAGGGTCGAAGGTTACCATGCGCTCAATTTCGTCGCCAAAAAGCTCAATTCTAATCGGCTTTTGGTCGGAAAACGTTTTTTTGCCAACGGTGTACTCGCACTTTGTCGGGAAAATGTCAATTATATCTCCACGGACAGAGTATTGTCCTGGTCCCTCAACAAGCTCGTAAGGAACGTAGCCCATATCGAGCAGAGTGCGTGAAAAAGCAGAAATTTCAAGGGATGTGTCGATAGAAACACTAAGGCAAGAGCTTTTTAGGTGTGATTTTGGTACTGTAAACTGCAATGCCGCATCTGGGGTTGTGAAAACAACGTCGCAAAGCCCATAAATAACGCCAGAAAGCACCTTAAGCCTCTCATGCTCTTGGTCATGGGAGGCTGTTATATTATAAAAATTGAAGTCCCTGTATGGATAAAACTCACTTTTTATCCCACTTTTCTTAAAAAACTCATTCAGCTTATTTGCTCGTCTTTCCTCGCCAACGAGAACAAGAATAGGGGCTCTATATTCACTAGTTATGTCCTTGGTTAAGGAAAAGAGTAGAGAATAAAGCGCTCCATCCGAGATACCGTCAACCAAAAGTGGAAGGGGCTTGTTATCCTTTAATTCCTTTAGTCTAGATAAAAGCCTTGTATATTCGGGACTGGCTTTGATTAGACTGTTTAAAAAATCGTTATTCATTATTACCTACTTTGAAATGCCGTTGAAATCGCACATTGCCTTTTCAATCTCGCCCTTTAACATAAGAGAAAGAATATTTGGCGTTTCCTCAAGCACCGAGAAGAAGCGCGCTTCTTCCTCCTTTGGTAAGCGAGCAAGCACCCAGTCAGCAATATCATAATCGGGGTGTGGCTTTTGACCAACGCCTAGCTTTATGCGAGGAAATTTGTCGGAATTTAGACACTCTATGACACTTTTTAGTCCGTTGTGCCCTCCGGCGCTTCCGTTTTTACGAATGCGAAGCTTACCAACATCGAATGATGCATCATCGGAAATAACAATAATATTTTCGGGCGAGATTTTATAAAAATCTGCCGCCTCTTTTATTGCCTCGCCCGATGCGTTCATGAAGGTTTGTGGCTTCATAAAAAGGGTGCGAACTCCAGCAATTGTCCCCTCTCCCACCAAAGCCTTGAACTTTATCCTGTCACATTTGAAGCCTACCTTTTGTGAAAGATAATCTATCGCTAAAAAGCCTGCATTATGTCTTGTAAATGTGTATTTTTCGCCTGGGTTTCCGAGTCCGACAACTATGTGGGTAATTGGGCTTGGCGCTTCCTTTTTTTCAATTTTTTTAAACAGATCAAAGATGTTTGACATAGATTTCTCCTTGATTGGATAATATTATCTTTAACGCGCAATAGCCCGACTAAGCGGGCGCACATTTTATTAAAGTATATCACAAATATTTTTTATATGCAACTAAAAAATATAAAATACTTTACAAAATAGCAAATTTCTGCTATAATATTATATATTTATAAATTATTAAGTTGAGAAACTCTTTAAGGAGGCGTTCTTATGAAAGATAAAAAAAGCAAAAAGGGATCAAAGCTTTTAAGAATAGTATTGCCAATTCTTTGGCTTGCTTGCTTGCTTACTGGCTTTGGACTAATTGAAAAATTCCCAGGCAAAACTGGATTAATTGCAGGGACAACCCTTTGCGTTGTTGCAATTCTTATAAACATTTTTGCACTTCTCGTTCTTTCTGCAAAGCCAAAGGCAGAGAATACAGCGAAAAAAGGACCAGTTCTTGGTACAGTTATGTACGATAAGGTCAATTTTGCAAACGAACCTGCGTTTATTTGTGACTCTAGCCATAAAATTGTATGGGCTAACCGCTTTGCTTCAACCCAGCTATCAAACAAAAAGATTCTTGGTGCACCAGTTGACTCTGTTTTCAGCTACGACTTTCTTGAGGAAACTGTTGCAAGACGCCAAAAGGAAAACAATGTTGAGCTAGATGGCGAAATTTATTTGGTTGAGGAAACTAAGATAGAGGCTTCTAACGATTCCTACTATCTTCTTTACCTTCGCAATAAAACTAAGCAAGCAGAGCTTGAGCAGTTAAAACGCGACAAGGAAAAGATCATTGCATACGTTATTGTCGACAACCTCGAGGCTCTTTTACAATTCGAGCAGGAAAAGTATCGTGAAACTGCAGCAAGGGTTGAAAAAATCGTTCGCGAGTGGGCTGAAAGCGTTAATGGTATTATCAAGGAATATGAAAAGGATAAATACATTTTCATTTTCAATATGGAGGACCTTGATAAGTTTATAATTGATGAGTTCTCTATACTCAACAAGGTTAGAGACATTCGTTTGGGTAGTGGTAGTATTCCTGTTACCCTTTCTATCGGCGTTGCAAAGAAGGAAAATTCAACACTAGCCGAGAAGGAAAAGCTTGCGCATATTGCACTTGATATGGCGCTTCAACGCGGTGGTGACCAGGCTGTTGTTAAGCTTGAGGAGGAGGTTCGCTTCTTCGGTGGTACAACCAACCCAATTCAAAAAAGAAACAAGGTTCGCGCACGTGTTGTTGCTAACGAGCTTGCAAATCGCATGGCAAGGGCGTCTAACGTGTTGGTTATGGGCCACGCATACCCAGACTATGACGCAATAGGCGCATCAATTGGTGTTGCACGTCTAGCTAAATTCACTGGCGCAAAGGTTAATATTGTTACAAACTTCAAGGACATAAATGCAATGAAGGTTGTAAAAATGTTCGACGATATTGACGAATATAGAAACGTGTTTGTTGACGCTTCGAAGGGACTTGACCTTATCAAATCCGACACGCTTTTGGTTATTGTTGACGTAAACAACGTTAATATGTTTGAATCAAAGG
>JAZNFR010000150.1:0-3209 GCA_045576055.1 Eubacteriales bacterium | reverse complement strand
TGAGGTTGTACGCATTACGCTTGTGTCTTCTCCAAGTGGGTTAGAAATTACAACAGATTTGCGTCTTTGGTCGCCTTGTGGCAAGTTAATCTTGTCATAATACTTAGGGCTGATAAATGAGAATGTATGAATCTCATAAAGACCCATAGCGCAAAGTGAATCCTTAATCTTCAAGTCAAATGCTTGACGTGGGGTTCTTTCGCCTTGTGTCAAGGAAGCTATAACATTTGTTGTTTCAATTTCATTATAGCCGTAAATTCTTGCAATTTCCTCAGCTACGTCCTGCATACCCTCAACGTCATCACGATAGGATGGAACGTAAACTGTATCATTTTCAACCTTAAAGGTTAGTGAGGTTAAGATTCTTACCATTTCCTCTTTAGAGATATTTGTGCCAAGGAATGCGTTAATCTTGGCTGCGTTTAGAGGAATCTCTCTTACCTTCTTTGGATTTGGGTAAACGTCAATCATTCCGTCAACTACATCGCCTGCACCGAGCAATTCAACAAGCTCACAAGCGCGCTCAATAGCTGGAATAACAGCTTCCTCATCTATTCCCTTTTCAAATCTTGCGCTTGATTCAGTTCTCATACCGAGTGCGCGAGATGTAACACGAACGCTTGGGCCGTCAAAGTTAGCGCTTTCAAAAACAACAGTCTTTGTGTCATCAGTAATTTCACTGTTTGCGCCACCCATAACGCCAGCCAAGGCAACTGCCTTTTGTTCATCTGAGATAACGAGCATACCTGCTTTTAATGTATGGTCGATATCGTCAAGGGATTTAAAGGATTCGTTTTCGTTTGCTTCTCTAACAATGATATGTGAGCCATCAAGGCACTTATAGTCAAATGCGTGCATTGGTTGACCGTACTCAAGCATTACATAGTTAGTAATATCAACTATATTGTTGATTGGACGTACGCCTGATGCACGTAGTCTCATTCTTAGCCACAATGGGGAAGGCTCGATTTTAATATTCTTTACAACTCTTGCAGCGTAGCGCTTACAAAGTGTTGACTCAATATCAACCTTAACGTAGTTTTCAATCTTGTCGCCATCGTTTGCGCCCTTAACTGAAGGAGTTGGGATTGAGAGTGGCTTTTCAAATGAAGCCGCGCTCTCACGTGCAAGACCTATAACTGAAAGACAGTCAGGACGGTTTGGTGTAATTTCAAATTCAACAACATCGTCAGTGAGCATAAGAGCTTCTCTTATGTCCATACCGAGGATGAAATTAACAGCCTCGTCAAGCTCGTTCAAGATAAATATGCCGTCTTCAATAGCTGTTGGCATATCATGTGTGGTTAAGCCAAGCTCGGCGATTGAGCAAAGCATACCGTTTGATTCAACTCCACGTAGCTTGCCTGCCTTTATTACGATATCTCCTGGCAATTTTGCAGGAGCCTTAGCAACTGGAACGACTGCACCCTCAAAAACATTCCCAGCCCCTGTTACGATTTGAATTTCGTTTTCCTCTCCAACATCGAGCATACAAATTTGTAGGTGGTCGGAGTTTTCGTGCTTTGAAATTTTTGTAATTTTACCAACAACAACGTTTTCGATATCGGCGGCTAAAACCTCGAAGCCCTCATCCTTAGAGCCCGTGTCGGTCATTCTATCACAATAATCTTTATTATTTACTTCTGTTACGTCAACGTAATCAGTTAACCATTTTCTAGATAAATTCATAATTTATAACCTTCCTTTCGCCCAGAGTTAGAATTGCTTCAAGAACTTAATGTTGTTCTCGTAGAGTAAACGCATATCGTCAATGCCATATTGACACATTGTAATTCTTTCAATACCCATACCGAATGCAAAACCGCTATAAATTTCAGGGTCAATGCCACAGTTCTTTAGTACGTTTGGATGCACCATACCAGCACCGAGGATTTCAATCCAACCCTCGCCCTTGCATAGACGACAGCCCTTGCCACCACAAACGAAGCAGGAAACGTCAACCTCTGCGCTTGGCTCTGTAAATGGGAAGTGGTGAGGACGGAAACGGATTCTTGTCTTTTCACCAAACATTGTTTTTGCAAATGTTTCAAGCATACCACGAAGGTTGCCCATTGTAATACCCTTATCAACAACAAGTCCCTCTAACTGATGGAAAAGTGGTGAGTGTGAGCCGTCAACCTCGTCAGAACGATAAACTCTACCTGGAGAGATAATTCTGATTGGTGGTTGGGTCTTCTCCATTACTCTTGCTTGTACTGGAGATGTTTGTGAACGGAGCAAGATATTATCTGTAATATAGAATGTATCTTGTGTATCTCTTGCTGGGTGGTTCTCAGGAATATTGAGTGCTTGGAAGTTGTAGTAGTCATACTCAACCTCAGGTCCTTCAGCGATTGAGAAGCCCATACCGATAAAGATATCCTCCATCTTTCTTTGTACCTGTGTTAGTGGATGAAGCTTGCCGAGCTTTTGCTCCTTGCCGTAAGCTGTTACGTCAATCTTTTCGCTAACTAGTGCTTTTTCAAGCTCCTTTGCCTTGTTAGCCTCTGCCATTTCAGCAATTTTTGCTTCAATCTCTGCTCTTACCTCGTTTGCGAGCTGACCCATAACTGGACGCTCCTCAGGGGATAGCTGTCCCATCATACGAAGAACACCTGTTAATTCTCCCTTTTTGCCGAGGTATTTAATTCTTATTTCCTCGACGTTGCAATTTTCGTCTTCGAGAAGCTTAAATGCTTCTTCTCTAATTTGATTTAGTTTTGCTTTCATTATTTTTCTCCTCTCGGATTTTCTACATTAATTATATAATATTGCTTAAAGGACATAAAAAAATCGCCCCTCTCTGCAAAGCAAGGGACGAACAAAAGTCCGCGGTACCACCCAAATTCCGTAAAAACGGCTCCTTTGAGGAAGCTATCACTTCCACAAGTCTATAACGGGACTGCCCGTGCTTTCCTACTATTTTTTCAGAAAACCAGCTCCGAAGGGAAATGCAAATGTCCTACCACTAAGCACATCTCAGCCATGTGTGCCCTCTCTGTAAATGGAGCTTGAACAAATGCCAACTTCATCATAGCATTTAGTCATTTTGTGACTTATATTCGGTATTGTAACATAAATATTTAATAAAATCAAGATTATTTTGCCCTTTTTTCAATTATTTTTTTGTTCATCTTCATACAATTTTCACATTGGCATAGTAAAATAGTGATGTAAGATGGATTACAGTGCGAAAATAAATTTTGAAA
>JAZNFR010000149.1:0-7362 GCA_045576055.1 Eubacteriales bacterium | reverse complement strand
GGTTTACGTCCTTGAGGACATATTCTCTGTTGTTATATGTTTTTGATACGTTCTTAAATTCTATCATCTAAAACTACCTTTATTAATACTTAACCGGCTTTGATGTGAGATACTTCTTAACCATAAGTGCCACCTTGAAGGTGATTGCATGCTCAAATTCACGAAGGTCAAGACCTGTAATCTTTCTGATTTTTTCAAGTCTATACACAAGTGTATTTCTGTGTACAAATAGCTTTCTTGATGTTTCTGATACGTTTAGGTTGTTATCAAAGAAAACTTGAATTGTTTGCAAGGTTTCTTTATCAAGTGTTTCGAGTGAGCCGTGCTTAAACACCTCAGTCAAGAACATTTCACAAAGAGTGGTTGGAAGCTGATAAATAAGACGTCCAATACCAAGGTTTTCATATGTGATAATTTCCTTTTCGCTCTCAAAAACCTTACCAACCTCAATAGCAATTTGAGATTCTTTGTATGAGCGTGCAAGGTCCGTAATATTCTCTACAATTGTACCGATACCGATACCAACCTTGCAGTAGAATTCAGAGCTGATTGTATCACAAATGCTTTGTGCAATTTGCTCAACATCTGCACTTGTTGCATCTGAATCAAGTCCTTTAACTATAACAACATCCTGTTCACCTGTTGAAATAACAAAATCCTTTGATTTGTCAGGGAACATATTTTGAATTACGTCAAATGGCAAAACCTCTCCTCTTGTGTAGAAGCGAGCGAGCAATACTACCCTTGGCTCGTTTCCATCAAAATGAAGCTCCTTGCTCTTTGCGTAGATATCACTTGGCAAAATGTTGTCCATAATGATATTTTTGATGAATGAGCTCTTATCGCTCTTTTCATCGTAAAAGTCTTTAATGTTAGAGAATGAGATTGCTAAGATTGCAGCATACTTTTCTGCTGTTTTATCCTCACCCTCAACAAAAACCATAAATTCGGGGGTTGCGCCATTGCCGATATGATGATATGTATATCCGTCGAGAACCATCATATCTGTTGTGTACGACATTTCTTCCTTTGCTTTTGCGCGTGATTCTCCAATCATAGAAAGCTCACTACAAGCAATTACGAGTCCACCCTCGTCGATAACGCCGATAACACGGTCGAGTGCTGAGTGCATTTGATGTATTATGCCTTGAAACAATCTGTTTGACATAAAAACCTCCAGTGTTTTTGTCTATTTTTCTTTGTGCAAAATTGCAAACTTTTTGTGCATTTTGTGCACTTGCATTATCTATATTACACTATTTCGTTGTGTTTTTCAATAGTTTTTTAGATATTTTTTTGTGAAAATTGCACATTTTTTTGGCAAAATAACCAAAAAGCGTTTTTGCCATTTACATTTCAGTTTCGTATGCTATGCACGAAAGAACAAATGTTGGTGCAGTTTCACAACGCAAAATTCTTTTGCCAAGAGAAACGCTTTCTGCACCTCTTTCCACTATATAATCAGCCTCTTTTACACTAAAGCCACCCTCTGCGCCGATTATAACGGATATTTTGCCGTTAATTCTTTCTTTCCTCAAAGCATCCTTTAAGGTTGCTTTGTCTTCTCTTTCATTACAGAAAATAACGAGGGATGAATCCATTGCCATTTTTATTGCTTCTTCAAAATTTAAAACCGAATTAATTTGTGGGATAATGCCTCTGCCTGATTGCTTAGCACCGCCCTCAGCAATTTTTTGCCATCTTTCTCTTTTCTTTTCGGCATCCTTAGAATCAAGCTTGACAATACATCTTTCGCTTCTAAATGGAACGATTTTTGTAACGCCACATTCAGTCGTCTTTTGAATTATTGTTTCCATCTTATCGCTTTTAGGAAGCGCTTGGAAAAGAATTATTTCATATTTTGGTTCGCTTTGCGCCTTGCTTTCTTCTAAAACTCTTGCAAAAACTTCCTTATCTGTAAATTCTGTCAGCTCACAAAAATAAACATAGCCCTCGCTATCACATGCCTCTATTTTCTCCTTTGGTGCCATTCTTAATGACCTTGAGATATGGTGTGCATCCTCGCCAGTTATTATTACTCTTTTTTCACCGTTTTCTTCGATGATACTTTCTTTACTAATAAAAAATCTTGGCATTTTGACCTCTTTCAGTTTTAATCTTTATTATAATATAACACTAGGCGCAAATTTTGTCAATATAAAATACGCACTACCGAAATAGTGCGTATTAAGTTTATTTTTTCAAAAGGCTGATTGCACACCAACCGTTTTCGTGAATTTCATCAACTATTTTAAAGCCGTTTTCGTTTATTGATTTATAAACGTCCTCGCATCTTTCGTCAATGATTCCCGATATAACAAGTGTTGTTTTTTCGTGCATAAATTTGCCAATGTCAGGTAAAAGTCTGATTATAATATCTGCAACGATATTTGCGGTTATTACATCATATTTGCCTTCCTTTACACCCTTTAATAGGTCGGAAACGCCACATTCAATATTTGTTACGTCATTATCCTTAACGTTTTCTCTTGCCACCTTTACAGCGACAGGATCGATATCGTATGCATAGCATTCCTTAGCGCCTAGCTTAGATGCACAAATTGCAAGTATTCCACTACCACAACCGACGTCTAGCATTATAGAGCTATTATCAACATATTTTTCAAGAAGTGTTGCGCAAAGACGCGTGGTTTCGTGTGTACCTGTGCCAAATGCCATGCCAGGGTCCATTTTAACAATGACCTCACCATTCTCGGCATTATATTTTTCCCACATAGGAACAACTACCAATTTTTCACCTATTTTAATTGGCTTATAGTATTGCTTCCATGAGTCTGCCCAGTCCTCCTCGCAAAGAGAAATAAGGTCAATTGTGGCATCAACGCCAAGCTGGGATAAGCGCTCCTTTATAAAAGCTGTATGGTCAGTTATAGGCTTATCAGCTGAAACGTAGGCAGATACCGAAACAATGGTTTTGTCTGCATTTAAAACACTTTCGTCTATTAAGTCACCATAAACGCCATCGAGTATTCTTTCCTCAAGGTCGGAATAATCCTCAATTTGAAGCCCGTTTGAAATCATACTCATAACAGCGGTGATAGAATCAAGATTCTCTGTTTTCGAGGTAACCTTTATTTGAATCCATTTGTTATCTTCCATAAAACGTCCTTACTTTCTATTTTTCTTGAAAAATCCACTCTTTTTCGCGAAATTCTTTTCGCCACAGCTCTCATCAAATGAGCGTAGTATTTTCTTTTGCTCAGCTGAGAGTCCCTTAGGAGTTTCAACAACCACTGTAACGTATAGGTTGCCCTTGCCCTTGGAATTTAGCATTTGAATTCCTCTTTGTTTTATGGTAAATACAGCACCTGTTTGGGTTCCCTCTGGAATATTTAGTTCAACATCACCCTCAAGTGTAGGAATCGTCATGGTTGTGCCAAGAGCTGCATCAACTATTGTAATTGGTACCTCATAGTAAATATCGTATCCATCACGCTCAAAGAGTGCGTGTGGTCTTACGCTAACTTGAATAATCAAGTCACCTGGATAACCACCATTTTTGCCCTCGTTGCCTTGACCACGAAGAACAATTCTTTGTCCGTCATCAATTCCTGATGGGATTGAAACGTCAAGCTTCTTTGTGATTCTCACAAGACCCTTGCCCTTACAGCCTGAGCATGGCTTTTTGATTATTCTGCCTGTTCCGTTACATTCTGGACATTGACGCGAGGTTTGAGTCATACCGAAGATTGTTCTTTGTTGAACGGTTATTGTGCCTCTGCCACCACATTTACTACATTTTTCTATATCTGTGCCCTTTTGAGCGCCTGAGCCACCACAGTCGGAGCATTTTTGAATTTTAGGGAAGCTTATTTCCTTCTTGCAGCCAAAAACAGCCTCCTCAAAGGAAATAACGATTCTAACAGTGATATCATCGCCATCAATTGGTGCATTTGCACGATTTGTACGAGTTGTGCCACCGCCAAAAATTGATGAGAAAATATCGTTCATATCAAAGCCGTCAAATCCGCCAAAGCCACTCGCACCGTAGCCACCACCTGAACCTGGATCGAATGCGGCGTGACCAAATTGGTCGTATTTTGCTTTCTTTTCTTCATCTGAAAGAACGGAATACGCCTCGTTCACCTCTTTGAACTTTTGCTCGGCCTCTTGGTTGCCTGGGTTCATATCTGGGTGATATTGCTTAGCCATTTTTCTATATGCTTTTTTTATTTCGTCTTGGCTTGCGCTTTTGTCGACTCCAAGCGTTTCATAATAATCTCTTTTTTCTGCCATTTTCAATCCATTCTAACAAGCGTTTCTTGTTGTCTTTTGTCTATGTATTATTTATATACCCGTATGGGACTGCCGTTTTTTGGGCAGTCCCTTGCGGTTTTAATTATTTGTCTGTTTTGTCCTCAAAGTCAGCATTGTAATATGTGCCGTCGCTACCAGCCTCGCCACCTTGGAAGCCACCCTCAGCACCGCCTTGTGCAGCTTGAGCCTCCTTATAGAGCTTTTCGCTGATTGCGTAGAAGGATTTTTCAAGAGCCTCTGTATCCCTCTTGATAGCCTCTGTATCGTTGCCCTTAACGGTTTCCTTAAGGGTGTCAATAGCAGCTTGAACATCTGCCTTTTCGCTTTCTGTCACCTTGTCGCCAAGGTCAGCAAGTGTCTTTTCGCTTTGGAAAATCATATGCTCAGCGCGGTTCTTTGTTTCAACAGCCTCTTTAGCCTTCTTATCTTCCTCTGCAAATTTCTCTGCTTCCTTAACTGCACGGTCAATATCCTCTTCGCTCATGTTAGTTGAAGAAGTGATTGTGATGTGTTGCTCCTTACCTGTACCCTTATCCTTTGCGCTTACGTTTACAATACCGTTTGCGTCAATGTCGAAGGTAACCTCGATTTGTGGGATTCCACGTGGAGCTGGAGCAATTCCGTCAAGCGAGAATAGACCAAGTGTCTTGTTGCCTGATGCCATTTCTCTTTCACCTTGTAAAACGTGAATTTGAACAGATGTTTGGCTGTCTGCCGCTGTTGAGAATACTTGGCTTCTCTTTGTTGGGATTGTTGTATTTCTTTCGATAATCTTTGTGCAAACACCACCGAGTGTCTCAATACCGAGTGAAAGTGGAGTTACGTCAAGAAGCAAGATATCCTTTGCCTCGCCACCGAGAACACCACCTTGGATAGCAGCACCCATAGCAACGCACTCGTCTGGGTTGATTCCCTTGAAAGGCTCCTTGCCGATAAATTTCTTAAGTGCCTCTTGAACCGCTGGAATTCTTGATGAACCACCAACCAAGATAACCTTATTAATATCAGATGTTGAAAGCTTAGGGTGCTTAGGAGCTTGCTTTGTTGGAGCCATAGTAGCTTCAACCAAGTCAGCTGTTAATTCGTCAAACTTAGCGCGTGAAAGGTCTGCGTCAAAGTGCTTAGGGCCTGTTGCATCTGCTGTTATAAATGGAAGGTTAATATTTGTTGTTGTTACGCCTGAAAGCTCGATTTTAGCCTTTTCAGCTGCTTCCTTAAGTCTTTGGTGAGCCATATTGTCAAGGCGAAGGTCGATGCCGTATTCAGCCTTGAATTGGTTTGCAATCCAGTCAATAATCTTCTTGTCGAAGTCGTCTCCGCCAAGGCGGTTGTTACCAGCTGTTGCCAAAACCTCAACTACACCGTCACCAGTGATATCAAGGATTGATACGTCGAATGTACCACCACCAAGGTCGAATACCATAATCTTTTGGTCCTCTTCCTTATCCATGCCGAATGCAAGAGCTGCTGCTGTTGGCTCGTTGATAATTCTCTTTACCTCAAGACCTGCAATCTTACCTGCATCCTTTGTTGCCTGTCTTTGAGCATCGCTAAAGTAAGCAGGAACTGTGATAACAGCCTCTGTTACTGTTGTGCCAAGATAAGCCTCTGCATCTGCCTTCAATTTTTGAAGAATCATAGCAGAAATCTCTTGAGGAGTGTATGATTTTGAGTCGATTGTTACCTTGTAATTTGAACCCATTTCTCTCTTGATTGAGCTAACTGTTCTATCAGGGTTTGTAATAGCTTGACGCTTTGCAACCTGACCTATAAGTCTTTCTCCGCCCTTTGTAAATGCAACAACGGAAGGTGTTGTTCTTGCGCCCTCTGGATTTGGTATTACGACAGGCTCACCGCCTTCAAATACTGCCACGCAAGAGTTTGTTGTACCTAAGTCTATTCCTATAATTTTTCCCATTTTAATTTTCCTCCATATGAGTTATTTATTTTACGCCTTTAGCGCTTTTTTCTAAGTTAATGCGTTTGCGCGTCCGCTTTAGTTTGCAACCTTTACCATTGCATATCTTACTACTCTTTCGCCGAGGATATAACCCTTTTGGAAAACCTCAACGATTTCGCCCTCACCAAATGCTTCATCGTCTATATGCATTACAGCATTATGGATATTTGGGTCGAATGTTTTTGTTTCTATTTCCTTAACGCCCATTTTTTCAAGCGTTTGGTGAACAGAAGCAATTATCAATCCCATCCCCTTTTTAGTGCTTTCATCATTTGCATATTCAAGCGCTCTCTCTACATTATCAACAACCGGTAAAAGCTGTTTTACTGCATCTAGATAAGCATCCTGATATATCGAATCGCGCTCCTTTAGGGTTCTTTTTCTAAAGTTGTCATATTCTGCAACTATTCTTAAATATTTATCAGTTGCCTCTTGGCATCTTGCCTCAAGCTCGTTTATTTTTTCCTCGGTCTTGTTTGTCTCGACAGCGCTTGCAGCCTCGGTCTCTTCAATATTTTCTTTTACTGTGTCTTGATCGTTTTTCTTCATTATTATTTATCACTTTCTTCGTTTTTGGCACTTGGTAAAGCTGTTAAATCTGAAAGCTTACTAATCTCCTCTGAGAGTTGGTCGATGGTCGAAAGAACCTTTGAATAGTCCATTCTACAAGGACCGATAATTCCGATTGCACCGATTGTTTTTCCATTTAGCTTCAAATTTTTATAAATAAGCGTTGAGTCGTCCATTATTTTCACCATATTCTCTGAACCGATGAAAATTTTAGTGTCGTCATCACTTTGGTCGATTGTACTAACTGCACGAATGATATCTTCCTTATTTTCTATTGTAGATATCATTTTTTGTAGCTTATCAAGATTTTTGTATTCAGGGTATTCAAGAAGTCTGTTAACTCCCTCAAATTTAATTTCAGAGCCAAGCTCGTTCATTGTTTCATAAATGCTTTTAACAGTAGCCGAAACAAGCTCCTCTGCCTTTTGCATATCAGAGCCAAGAAGCTCTTTAAGCTGAGAATTCATCGACATCATAAGGTGGATGTTTATACCATCGATATTGACGCCAGCCAAATTCAAATCCAAGACCCTAGAAAGCGCTGAAACATCCTC
>JAZNFR010000148.1:0-6656 GCA_045576055.1 Eubacteriales bacterium | reverse complement strand
ACCTTATCCGCGCCGCATTTAAGAACACGGTCAAAGTCGTCCAAAGTGTTAATTCCACCGCCAACGGTTAAAGGAATAAATACGTTTTGAGCAACCTGAGTCAACACTTCTGTAAAGAGCTTTCTGCCCTCATGAGAAGCTGTGATATCATAGAAAACGAGCTCGTCAGCACCGTTTTCTGAATAATACTTCGCTAAAGTAGCTGGGTCGTTAACATCATTTATGCCCTCAAAATTAACGCCCTTTACAACTCGCCCATCTCTAACATCTAGGCAAGGTATAATTCTTTTGGTAATCATTTTGCAACCTCGATAGCTTCTTTTAAATCGATAGCACCAGTATAATAAGCCTTGCCTATTATTGCGCCATAAAGATTCATTTCCTTCAGTGCCTTAATATCATCAATATTAGACACTCCCCCCGATGCAATTAGATCGAGAGTGTATTTTCTAGATAGTTCATTATAGAGGGCAAGATTTGTTCCCTTCATTGCGCCATCCTTTGAAATATCTGTGCAAATTATAGTTTTTACACCTAAGCTTTGCATTTTATTTAAAAAATCTTCAAGTGAATATTGGCTTTTTTCAATCCAGCCCTTTATTGCAATGTATCCGTCCTTGACATCGGCGCCAACTGCGATTTTTTCACCATAGGTAGCTATTGCTTCCTTTAAAAAGTCCTCGTCATTTACCGCGCTTGTGCCAAGAATAACTCTGCTTGCACCATTTTCAAGGTATGCTTTTACAGTTTTCATATCGCGAATGCCACCGCCGATTTCCAAGAACAAATCAGTTTCGCTTGCTATTCTTTTTACAACGTCAAGATTTGGTGTTTCTCCCGTTTTTGCGCCCTCAAGGTCGACCACGTGGATGAATTTTGCACCCTTCGACTGAAAATCCTTCGCAATTTCCCAAGGCTTATCACTATAAATTGTCATTTGCTGGTAGTCGCCCTTATATAGACGGACCGCTTTTTTATCGTATAAATCTATCGCTGGGAAAATGTTCATTTTTCCATCTCCATTTCAGAAAATGCTCTTAGTATATTAAGTCCAACATTACCACTCTTTTCTGGATGGAATTGACAGCCCATCACGTTGCCCTTGCCAACAATAGCTGTTATGTCCTTATCATATTCAGCGTATGCAAGAAGTGAGTCATCACAGTCAACTGCATAATATGAGTGAACAAAATATACATAATCGCCCTCTTTTATGTACTTAAAAAGAGGATGATTTTTCTTGAATGTCAGTGCGTTATATCCAATATGAGGTATTTGCAATTTTTCGTCAATTACGCCCTGCATACCGATGACAGAGCCCTTTAAAAGCCCAAGCCCATCGTGTTCGCCATATTCGTAGCTTTTTTCAAAAAGCAATTGCATACCAAGGCAAATACCCATAATTGGCTTGCCGTTTTTTGCTTCTTCAATTATTACCTTATCAAGACCAGTTTGTCTTAATTTTTCTATTGCGTCGCCAAAAGCGCCAACACCGGGTAGAATTAGCTTGTCGCTTTTTCTTATAACATCTGGGTCGCTTGTAACGACTGCATCCTGTCCTATATATTTAAATGAAGATACTACAGAAAAAAGGTTTCCTATTCCATAGTCAATAATTGCTATCATTAGATTACTCCTTTTGTGGAGGGAATTTCGTCCTTGAATTTTTCGTCAATTGAAACAGCTGTTTTAAGAACGCGCCCAAACGCCTTAAATGCGCCCTCGATTATGTGATGTGAGTTTGTTCCAGCTAAGGATTTTAAGTGAATTGTAATGCCACTCTCACGTGCTAAAGCCATGAAAAACTCCTCGCAAAGCTCGGTATCAAAATCTCCCACTCTATATGAAGGAATGCTTAATGTATAATATAGTCCGCCTCTGCCAGAAATATCAATGGCACACAAAATAAGTGCCTCGTCCATTGGCAAAATGATATCAGCATATCTTTCAATGCCCTTCTTTTCGCCTAATGCGTCCTTTATTGCCTTACCTAGACAAATTGCGATATCCTCAGCTGTGTGGTGATAGTCAACGTCTGTATCGCCCTTGCAATAAACCTTTAAATCTATTCTTGAATGGCGAGAAAAAAGGGTGAGCATATGGTCAAGAAAGCCACAGCCTGTATTTATTTCGTTTTCGCCCTTGCCATCAAGGTTAAGTGAAAGCTTAATATCTGTTTCTTTAGTTGCTCTTTCGATTTTAGCCTCTCTCATTTTACCGCCTCCAATATTTCTTTTGTTTTCTTTAAGAATATATCCATTTGCTCCTTTGTGCCAATGGTAATTCTATTAAAATCTTTAATTTTTTCTGTTTTGAAGTGACGCACCAAAACTCCGTTTTCCTTGAGCTTTAAGTAAAGCTCCTCGCCACCGATTTTATCGCTTTTAGCAAACAGGAAATTAGCGCTTGAAGGAAGAACCACAAAGCCCATTTTTTCAAGCTCTATTTTAGTGTACTCACGTGATTCTATAATTTTTTTACAATTGTCCATATAATATTTATCATCATCTATTGCACACGCGCCTGCTACTTGGCTTATGCGATTGACGTTATATGGATTTGTCGAATATTTTATAGTGTTTAAGTCGTTAATAACAGCCTTTGAGCCAATACCAAAGCCTATTCTAGCACCCGCCATTGAGCGAGATTTAGAAAAGGTCATAGTAACCAAAAGATTGTCATACTTATGAACTAAGTCAACACAGCTTTCTGCTCCAAAATCAACATATGCCTCATCAATCACCACCACGTTATTGGGGTTAGATTTGACAATTTCTTCAATTTGGTCACGAGAAAGTGCTATGCCTGTTGGCGCATTTGGGTTGGCTATTACTATTGTTGTGTTCTTGGCTATATAATCGCTTGTATCGATTGAAAAATCATTCTTTAAAGGTACTTGACGATATTTAACCCCATTTAAATCTGCAAAAACAGTGTAAAAGCCATATGTAATCTCTGGGAAAAGCATTTCTCTTTGAGAATCACCATATGCCATAAATGCGAAGTTTAAAACCTCGTCACTACCGTTAGTTACAAGCACCATATCAGGGGAAACGCCATATCTTTTTGCGATTTTTTCTGTGATTATTGTAGATTGCGGGTCGGAATACAAATGAAGCTTTTCAGCCTCTTTTTTTACCGCATCATATACATTTTCAGATGGCTTATATGGGGATTCATTTGTGTTTAGCTTTACATATTCCATATTTTTTGGTTGTTCGCCTGGGGTATATGGAATTAGTGAAGAATACTTTGTGCTGAAAAACTTACTCATTTTTTCCTCCTTATAGATTATTTTTCAAAACGAATTGTCGCACTCTTTGCGTGTGCGTGCAAGCCTTCCTTTTCGGCAAAGGTGGCAACCTTATTAGCAACCTTACCGAGTGCTTCTCTTGTATAATAAGTAAACTGTGTCTTTTTTACAAAGTCATCAACTGACAAAGGAGATGAAAACCTTGCGCTACCACTGGTTGGAAGTGTGTGGTTAGGACCTGCAAAATAGTCGCCAAGTGCCTCGGGGCAATATTTACCCATAAAGATTGAGCCTGCATGCTTAACCTTATCGAGATAATCAAAAGGATTATCAACGGCTAATTCTAAGTGCTCAGGTGCGATTTCATTTGCTATATCAATAGCAAGCATCAAATCGTTTTCTGCCACGATTATTTTTCCGTTTTTATCAATAGAATATCTTGCAATTTCTTTTCTTGGCAAGAGTGGAATTTGCTTTTCAAGCTCGTCGCTTACTGCTAGTGCCAATTCGTATGAATCAGTAACTAAAACAGCGCTTGCCATTTTGTCGTGCTCAGCTTGGGAAAGAAGGTCAGCTGCTACATACACAGGGCTAGCTGTTTTGTCAGCAACTACCAAAATTTCACTTGGTCCTGCTATCATATCAATAGAAACCTTGCCAAACACTTGCTTTTTAGCCTCAGCAACATATGCGTTACCTGGGCCTACTATTTTATCAACGCAAGGGATAGACTCCGTTCCATAAGCAAGAGCTGCCACAGCTTGTGCGCCACCCACCTTGAAGATTCTATCAACTCCTGCAATCTTTGCTGCTGCTAAAATAGCCGGATTAACCTTGCCGTCCTTTGATGGAGGGGTAACCATAACTATCTCTGAGCAACCTGCGATTTTTGCAGGGATACTATCCATTAAAACAGTTGAAGGATATGCAGCTGTACCACCAGGAACGTAAAGACCTACCTTTTCAATAGGTGTTACCTTTTGACCTGTGATAATTCCGTTTTCCTCTTGAATTTTAAAGCCTTCTCTTACTTGATTTTTATGGAAGCGAGTGATGTTTTCCTTTGCTTCCTTAACAATCTCAATAAAATTAGGGTCTACACTTTTGCATGCCTCTTCAATCTCATCCTCACTTACCTCAAGGGTGGAAAGGGAGACCTTATCAAATTTTTCTGCGTATTCAAAAAGAGCCTTGTCGCCATTTTTTCTTACGTTATCAATTATTTCGCTAACAACAGCCTCAACACCGGATGCTATATTGTCGCGCGCAAAGATTTCACTATTTGAAACCTCGCCATACTTATATATCTTAATCATTGTCCTTTACCTGCTCTGCCAAAAACTCTGCTATTTTTTCAATTTCTGCGGTTTTAAACTTAAAGCTTGCTTTATTTGCTATTAGTCGTGCGGAAATTGGGAAAATTTCTTCCTTAACCTCGAGGTCGTTTTCCTTCAAGGTTGTGCCTGTTTCAACTATATCAACAATAACATCGGAAAGGGATAAAATAGGCGCTATTTCAATTGAACCGTTCAATTTGATTATATCAATATCACGGCACTTGTCTGAATAATACTTTTTAGCAACGTTTACAAACTTTGTTGCGACCTTAAGTGTTTGAGTATTATCATCATAAAAGTCCTTTTTGCCCGCTACTGCCATACGGCATTTTCCTATGTTAAGGTCTAATAGCTCATATACATCAGGCTCGTATTCTAGCAAGATATCCTTGCCACAAACACCAATATCGGCGGCGCCTCTTTCAACCTAAATCGAAACGTCGGATGGCTTAACCCAGAAATATCTTACTCCCTTTTCTTCGTTTTCGAAGATGAGCTTTCTATTATTCTCTAAAATAGATGGACAATCATAGCCACAAAGAGCAAACATTTTATATACCTTTTCACCAAGTCTGCCCTTTGGGAGTGCTACATTTATCATTATTTTTTCCTCTAAATTTCTATTTTTTCTTTGTATCTTAACTTTACTGGTACGCTTTTTTGCGCACTTACTGTCTTGTTTTCGCTATGCAATCTCTTGATCTCGTTCTTTATTTCAGTTGGTTCAGTTTCATCTGAATACAAAAGCAAAACATCAACATCATATGCGTTAGGTGTTTCGTGGAAGCCCTCAAGCAAATCTGTATAAATTGCAAAGCCAACACCCTGTGAGCGCTTACCCATTTTTGAAAGTAGCTTATCGTATCTGCCACCAAAAAGCACACACTCAGAAACGCCACTCAAGAATCCATTAAATACAATGCCGTTATAGTAATTCATATCGTTTACTATTGAAAAATCAAGACGAATATTCTCGGATTTTTCATCAGCTGTAAGGAGAGAAACAAGCTCTTTTAATTCGCTTGTGTACTTAGCAAAGCTCTCATTTACATTCATCTTTTCTAGACTTGTAATAACACTGGATGGTTCACCATAAATAGAAATGAAGTCACAAAGTAATTGAATCTTTGCCTCATCAATTCCATATTTTTGTGAAACGGTTTTGATTTCGTGCTTGCTCTTCTTTTTGATACACTCAAGTGCATCCTGACGATATGCTTCGTTTGTGCAAATGCTATCTAAAAGAGCTGATAAAATTCCCATATGTGAAATTTCAAGCACGTAGCTGTCCGATATCGATTCAAGACTTTTCTTTGCAAGGGTTATTACCTCATATGTGTCATATAAATCGAGGTCGCCAACGCATTCAAGTCCTGTTTGCATTATCTCTTTATATTCCCTTGTTTTACCAGAAATACGATAAACGTTTTCGCTATAATAAACCTTATTTTTTGCACCCTTACCCTCTGTCGCATTTTTTATAATTGACAAGGTAACATCAGGCTTAAGGGCAAGAAGCTTACCGTGAGTATCGGTAAATGTAATAACACCATCACTTACTAAAAATTCTTTATTTTTTGCGTAAAGGTCGTATTCCTCAAACTTGTTCATTTTATATGGTAAATATCCATACTTTGAGTACAATGAACGAAGGGTCAATATGATTCTTTCTTCGTTTTTTAAATAATTAATCACTTTTTCGCCTCTTCTAATCTATCTAAAATCATAGAATAACCACCATCGCCATACTCAAGGCATCTGTTAACTCGGCTAATTGTAGCCGTGCTCATACCTGTTTCCTTGGTGATTACTGCGTAGTTTATTCCTTCTCTTAACATTTTTGCAGCCTTTAATCTTTGTGCGATTTCCAAAACCTCTTTAATTGTACAAGCATCGCCAAAGAACCTATAGCATTCGTCAACTGTTTTTAGGGAAAGGATTGCTTCAAAAAGCTCCTCTACTTCCTTTGTATGTAATTTACTCATTTCATACCATCCTTTAAAAGATTTACGTGATTTTCGGACTTTATCACTTTAGTGTACTAAAGTATTATAATACTTTTAAAT
>JAZNFR010000147.1:0-6082 GCA_045576055.1 Eubacteriales bacterium | reverse complement strand
AACACACTATTTAAGTACAGTTTTCGTTGACATTGTCAAAATATAATGATATACTAAAACCAACAACAAGCAAGGAGAAAAAATATGAACGAAAAAACATTTCTTTGGGAAAATCCCCCATATATCAATTTCACAAACAACCAATTCAACCCATCTATCACAGCATATGTAGTGAACGAAAGAAAAACCGCTGTTATTGTATGTCCTGGTGGTGGATATGGCTGTAAGGCCGACCACGAAAGAGAGCCTATTGCAAAAATGTTCAATGAGCACAATATCAACGCCTTTACTCTTGATTATAATGTTGCTCCATGCCATAAATATGCACCTTTGTCTGATGTTCAACGCGCAATTAGAGTTCTAAGAAGCAAGGGATATGAAAAAATAGCTGTTTGTGGGTTTTCCGCCGGCGGGCATTTAACTTGCACAAGCGCAACATTATATAATTTCGAGGCATATCCAAAATCAGACGATATCGACAATCTCTCTGCTCGCCCAGACGCTTTTATCCCATGTTACCCTGTTGTTACTTTTGAAGAAAGCTTTACACATATGGGCTCAAGACAAAATCTATTGTCAAGCGAGTGGCAAAATGAACAGCTTGTTAAGCTTTTCTCGAACGAGCAAAATATTACTAAGGACACTCCTCCATGCTTTATTTGGCATACTGCAACAGATGATGCAGTTCCAGTTAAGAATTCCTTTGCCTTAGCTGAAGCACTGAGTCAAGCTGGTGTTTATTTCGAATTACACATATTCCCTGTTGGTTGTCATGGCTTAGGACTAGCATATGACCACAAGGACATTGGAATTTGGTCAGACTGCTCTTGTACGTTTTTACAAAAGCTAGGATTTTAATGGAGTAAATATGAATATTGCTATAATCACAGGCGCCTCAAGCGGAATAGGTGTCGAATTTTTCAAGGAATTGCAAAATGAACCATTAGATGAAGTATGGGTTATCGCAAGACGCGAAAAAAACCTTATTGATGTTTGCGAAAAATACGGAAAAATCAACCACAGAATTCTATGTATGGATGTTACTACGCAAGAAAGTATGGATTCACTTGAGCTACTTTTAGAAATAGAACAGCCTACCATTAAATATTTAATCAACAATGCCGGCTTTGGAGTTTTTGGGGCAGTTGCTGATATTGATGTAAAGAAGCAAAGCAGTATGATAGATGTCAATATCAAAGCCCTTACTGAAATTTCTTCAATTACATTAAAGTATATGGACAAGGGCTCTCGAATTATTAATATAGCTTCTATTGCCTCTTTCCTTCCTAGTGCTAAGCTTGCTGCATATGCGGCATCTAAAACATATGTTTTGAGTTTTTCTCAAGCCTTAAGGCAAGAATTAAAGCAAAGAAAAATCAATGTTACTGCTGTCTGTCCAGGTCCTATGAAAACGGAGTTTTTAAACGTTGCTGGGATTGAGAAGGGATCTTCTAGGATGTTTGATATATTACCTTATTGCAACCCACAAAAGACTGCAAAAAAAGCAATAAAGGCATCCAAAAAAGGAAAAGCTGTTTACACCCCTAAATTATTCTATAAATTCTGTAGAGTTTTAGGAAAAGTCGCGCCTCACTCGGTATTAATGCAGTTTTTTAAGTCATAATGCATATTAAACGACTGAATATTTTAGCATCGTCAAAAATTTGTTTATTTTAACAAAATTTTACATTCTACAAAAAAACATTTTACATTTTTATTCATTTATGGTATAATATTGATGACGCTTATACGAGATTAATATCAAAACGAAAGGATTTCAAATGACTGTTGTTGAAATTTTAATTAGAATTGCCACGATGCTAGGCGGTCTTGCTCTTTTCCTTTATGGAATGAATATGATGACAAACGGCCTTGAAAGAATGGCAGGAGGAAAGCTTGAAACAATCTTAAAAAAAGCCTCCTCAAACAAATTAAAAGGCATGGCACTTGGTGCAGGAGTTACCGCTGTTATTCAGTCCTCCTCTGCTACCACAGTTATGATTGTCGGTCTTGTTGGCTCAGGAATCATGGCATTACCTCAAACAATTGGCATGCTGATGGGTACTAATATTGGTACCACTATTACTCCTTGGATTACTGGTTTGCCATACTTAGATGGCTCAAAACTAGGAATTGATCAAAAATGGATTGAATGGCTATCTCTTTTAAAGCCATCCTTCTTTGCTCCTCTTATTGCCCTTCTCGGTATTATCCTCATTATGTTCTTTAGCAAAAAGAATAGAATTAACAAAGATATTGGCACACTCTGCCTTGGATTTGCAATACTTATGCAAGGTATGGAGCTTATGTCTCAAGCTGTTGATTTCCTTGAGGATCCTGAATACAATGATGTTTTATTAAGAGTTATTGATGTTTTTGAAACACCTTGGATTGGTGTATGGCTTGGTTTAATTTTAGCGACCTTGTTCACTACTATAATTCAATCATCCTCGGCATCGGTAGGTGTTCTTCAAGTATTGGTTGGTGCAGCTGCTGTATCAGGAACAGAAATTCCTTTCAAGGTTGCTATTCCTATCATTCTCGGATTAAACATAGGTACTTGTATCACCGCTGTTATTTCAAGCCTTGGCGCAAACAGAAATGCTAAGCGTGTTGCAATCACCCACCTTATAATCAAGGTTTTTGCTGTTACTTTATGTTTTGTGCCTTTCCTTATTATAGGGCTCACACCTTTGAACGATTTATGGTTAAGCAAGCCTGTTACAGTATGGACAATTGCTATTTTCCACACATTATTTAATGTAGTAACAACCGCTATTCTTCTACCAGTATCCAAAATATTTGAAAAAATCGCATACTTGCTTGTTAAGGACAAGGAAGAAAAAGAAAGAATTGCATACATCGATCCAATTCTTATTTCTCAATCCCCTGCCGTTGCACTTTCTGAGTGTGCTAACTTAACAAAAGAAATGTGCGTTCTTTCAAAAGAATCTCTCGATTTATCAATTGATTCTCTCTATAAGTACGACTCAAAAACTGCACAAGTTATCATAGAAAAGGAAGCTTTGATAGACAAATACGAGGACCACATTGGAACATACCTTGTTCAAATTTCTTCTCGTGCTCTTTCAAATGCTGACAGTAAAAAAAGCTCCAAGCTTCTTCACACTCTTGGCGACTTTGAGCGTTTGAGCGACCACGCAGTTAACATTGTTGACGTTTCTGAAGAGCTTAAGAATAAGAATATTATCTTCTCTGACGAAGCAAAGGCAGAAATTGCAGTCATTACCGATGCTATCAAGGAAATACTTATTATAACAACCGATGCGTTTTCCAATGACGACATTGAGCTTGCAAAGAGAGTTGAACCGCTTGAACAGGTAATAGACAAGCTTATCGCTACTACAAAGATGAACCATATCACAAGACTCCAAAAGGGAGCTTGTACAATAGAGCTTGGCTTTGTTCTTTCAGACCTTCTTAACAACTATGAAAGAATCTCAGACCACTGCTCTAATATCGCAGTTGCTATCATTGAAACTGCACATAATAGCTTTGGCACTCACGAATATCTCAATCAAGTTAAAAGCACGAATGAAGAATTCCAAGAGGAATACAAGGCATTTGCTGATAAGTATATGATTGCTCAAAAATAAAAAATAAAATAAGAGGCTCTGCTTAATGCAGAGCCTCTTTTATTTACTTTTGTGTTTTCACTGTTATAGCTTCTCCATCTGTTGTGAAAATTATATCTCCTTGCAAATCGGTGCGGAATATATTCTCTTCTTTTACATGATTTTTAAATCTGTCCATTGCTTCTTTATGTGGATGTCCATAAGAATTGTCTTCTCCACAGCTAATAATTATATATTTGGGAGTTGCAGCATCTAAAACATCCTTGCTTGAGGATGTGCTTGAGCCATGGTGTCCCGCTTTGAAAATATCGCAATCAAATAGACGTGAAAGCTCTATACCATATTTGTCAACTATAGCCTGCTCTCCTTCTATTTCAGAGTCACCTGTAAATAGCATTTTGTTGTTGCCCCAACGAGCCATTACAATTATGCTGTAGTCGTTGGAATTTTTATAACTATCCTTTACTGGACCAAAGAACTCAAGCTCTAAATCGCCCTTGTCGTTTTTGTTGTTTTCATCTGTTTGACCGACATATATCTTTCTATCATTTTTATCATCAATATCTATAATATCGTCTACTATAAGAGCTGTATCCAAGTCATCGTTATCTTCAATAACTGCAACATTAATTTCTGGCTTTTCTTTTAAAGAATCTATAAAATAGCCATACATCTTTGAATCCTTGCTTTGATCTGGAATTATAAGATTCTTTACTGTGAATTCCTTTAAAACCTCTTCTGCCTCGCCAAAATGGTCGGAGTCAAAGTGAGTGATAATAAAATAGTCAATCACCTTTATTTTTAAGTCCTTTATGTAGTCTATTACTACATTTGCCGGGTCGTTCTCTCCCGTATCAATTAAAACCGTCATTCCATCGGCTAATATCAAGGTAGCATCACCCTGTCCTGCATCAATACAGTGGATTTCCGCAGAGCCCTCGGGTATTTCATATTTTGTGTCAAAAAAGAATTTGTAAATTAAAAACGCTATCAAAACCAATATTGCGCATATAAAAAAGGCTTTGACTACCTTGGGATTATTTTTACGATTCTGCTTTTTGTTCATCCAATTAGCCTCCTAAAAGATTATATAAATATTATATCACATTAGTTATGAAAAAGGAATTAAGCACTGAAAATTCAGTGCTTAAAAACATTCTTTTTTTCGAGTGCGAGTAAAAATATCATTCCAATAACATAGACTGATGCAACCTCGCTAGCAAAAACGCCAGCCGAAGCAATAGCATAAGCAGAAAGATTCCAAACCCTAGAATAATTCATTATAACAAAAGGAATTAATATTGTGTTTGACAAAATAGTTGGTATGGGACATAACCACTTGTTTTTAATTTTCGATGTCAAGTAAGCGCCCACAAGTGTTGCTAATGAGCCTATTACTATATCGATTATACTACCACTAAAAATGTTTGCGATAAAGCATCCAACAAAAAGCCCCCAAACCGAGCTTGGTAAAAAGTACGGAAGGATGCACAACACCTCGCTTATTCTTATCTCCACAAATCCAATGGTAAATGGCTTTGATATAAGTGTTAGCGCAACATATGTGGCTGCAACTATCGCCGCTTGCGTTAAATATTTAATTTTCTTGTTTTGCATAATCTCTCCTAGTTTTGTTTTAAGTGAGGATGGTTTCGAACTCACTGAGTAAAATTATACCTATAAATTATCTTTTTGTCAAGTAGCGTCTACTTTTTTCTTGCATATTATAAATTTAGAATACGGAGGTGAATTATGAAAATCGAAAACGAAAGCATTGGCTTTTTAATAGTAAATGTAAACACGGCAAACGGTGCGTTGCCACTTGAGGGTGCTAGAGTTACAATTTACGCTTCAAGCCCCACAGACGGTGCCAATTTAGACAGCAATATAATTTACACATTAAAAACAGATAAAAATGGAAAAACGGAAAAGGTTGCCTTGCAAACAAAAAGCAAGGAGTTATCCTTATCTTCATCAAATCCTATTCCCTATGATAGTTACAATATTACCGTTACAAGAGATGGTTATTATGATTCTAGCTACTTAGGAGTTCCTATTTTTCAAGGGATTACTTCTTTGCAAAATGCAAGCCTTATTCCATTATCTGAATTTGCTTCCCCAACCGACTACATTCCTAATTCGCAAAGACAGTACAAAGAAAACTACCCAAATTAAGGAGATTTTATGCCTGTTTTACCAGTTATTCCAAGCTATGTAACTGTTCACCTAGGCGCCCCTGATTCTGATGCGCCCAATGTAACTGTTCCTTTTGTTGACTATATAAAAAACGTTGCGTCAAGTGAAATCTTCCCTACTTGGCCAGAAAACGCAATACGAGCTAATATTTATGCCCAAATTTCTTTTGCTCTAAATAGAATATTTACTGCTTTTTATCGTTCTCGCGGTTATAATTTCGACATTACTAATTCAATAGGCATTGACCAATCTTTTGTAAATGGACGTGATATATTTGAGAATATTTCAAA